>NZ_JBEZFT010000061.1:0-43188 GCF_040649595.1 Kribbella sp. NPDC048915
CGCCGGGGTCGCCGCCGCCGGTGACGGTGCGGGTGTTGACGCTGTCGCCGGGGCCGTCGGTCCAGATCTTCGGGCCGTACGTGCTGCCGGTGACGGGCGCCGACTCGATCTCCCGGGCCCGGACCCGCCCGCCGATCGGATCGGTCACAAGTCGGATACCCCGCCGGCGTGCGCGGCCTCGCGGGCGGCCCGCCCAAACCTCGACCGCCGGCCGAAGCGCGTACCCAGGTGCAGTCCCAGTCACCACCAACACATCAGTCACAAGAGCGCTATCCCTTGGTGTTGGACCAGGGGTGTACCGCCCACGGTGGGCTCGATCACCCACCCGTCAGTCACACGAGGCTGGTCATCCCCATCCGCCCTGGACCATCGTCTGGAACTTCCACTCGCCGGCGACCTTGACCAGCAGGTCGCCGTAGCGGATCGGCTGGGACTGGCCCTGGTAGGTCATCGTCCCGTCGCTGATCACGAACACCAGGTCGGCCGACAGGAAGTGCGGCGTCCGGGTCGTCTCCAGCTTCACGTCGGCTGCACCGCTCATCACCTGCTGCATCTGGGCGATGTACGCCGCGCGGTCGAGCTGCTCGGCGCGCCCGTTGCCCTTGCCGTCGTCCGACACCTCGTTCAGCGGGAACAGCGCGACGTCCGCCATCCCCTCGTAGTCCTGTTGCGCAGCCAGTGCGTCGTAGTGCTCGAACCAGGCGAGGACGCTCGCCACGTCCTCCTCGCTCGGCACGAACCCGCCCGTCGTCGGCACCGTCTCGGTCAAGCCCACTCCTCCTTCGGATACACCCTGAG
This sequence comes from Kribbella sp. NPDC048915, assembly GCF_040649595.1. Classification (NCBI taxonomy): domain Bacteria; kingdom Bacillati; phylum Actinomycetota; class Actinomycetes; order Propionibacteriales; family Kribbellaceae; genus Kribbella; species Kribbella sp. NPDC048915. Next base: position 799 of record NZ_JBEZFT010000061.1, read on the forward strand.
CACTTCGGACGCACCCCGGGCACGAAACTTCGTACACTGTACCCAGTTTGACGTCACACCCAAACCAGAAGTTCCCGAACTCGCGGAAAAGCCTGCTGATCAGCGCGAAACGCAGTACCGGCTCCACAGCACGCCGTCGGCGAACAGTTCCGTGCCGGCGTGCCGCAGGTCGAGGCGGCCGGTGTCGTACCAGCGCTCGCCGCCGACCAGCACCGGATGTACGAGCAGCGCGAGCTCGTCGACCAGATCGAGTGCCAGGCAGGAACGCAGCAGTGCGCCGGACGAGTCGATCCGGACGGTCCGTACGCCGCGCCGGCCGAGGATGTCGAGCGCCTCGACGAGATCGACCTCGTCGTAGCCGGTGATCAGCTCGGATGTCGTCGAGTCGGGCGGTCGCTCCGGCGTCAGGTCGGCGTACAGCGCGAGCACTCCGGACCAGTACCCGAGCTCTTGCAACGCGTCCCAACTGCGCACCCGGGCTCGCCCGTCGACCACCGCGAGCAGCGGCCCCTCCGCACGCGGTCCACGTCGCGGCGCCGCGAGTACGGCGTACTCCTGGGACAGGATCGTCTCCGCATCGATCAGCGTCACATCCTCCTGCCACAGCGTCGCCAGCGCGTAGAAGCGCGCGAGGTCGACGTCGAAACCCGACGTCACTCCGTCGAGCGAAACCGCCAACTGAGCCACCACATGAGGCCGCATGTCGCCGACCCTAGGGACCACCACCGACAGACAGGATTGCAGAGACTTCTTTGCAGAGATTACTCTGCAATCATGCGACGCATCGACGCCCGGAGTCTCCGCGGACTGGCCCACCCACTCCGGATGCGCATCCTGGAGGCGATCGAGCTCGACGGACCAGCCACCTCGAGCACCCTGGCGGCACGGCTCGGCGAGAACACCGGGACGATCAGCTGGCACCTGCGGCTGCTCGCCGAGCACGGCTACCTCGAGGAGGATCCCGAGCGCGGCACCAAGCGCGAACGCTGGTGGCGGATCCCCGATCGGACCACCCTCGACCCGTCCGAGTTCCTCGACGACCCGGAGACGCGGCGCGCACTGGACGTGTACCTGCGCGATCTGGTCGAGCGGTACTACGACCGCGTCCGGGCGTACCTCGACGAGGACTGGCCGGCCGAGTGGCAGCGCGCGGCCGGCCTGTCCGACTGGCGCGACCTCCACCTCACCCCGGACCAGTTGCACAGCCTCAACGAGGAGCTCGCCGCGGTCATCGACCGCTACACCGCCGGCACCGCACCCGCCACCACAGCAGACGCCCGCACACCAGACCGCACACCAGACCGCACACCAGACCGCACACCAGGCGCCAGCACACCAGAACGAGCGGAGCGCGTCATCGTCCAGGTGCAGTCGTTCCCCCGCCGCTCATGAGCCTGCTGCGGACGCATCGCGACTTCCGGCTGTTCTGGATCGGCGAGACGGTCAACCGGTTCGGCGGCGCCACGACGTCGGTCGCCCTGCCGCTGGTCGCGATTTCGATGCTCGATGCAACGACCTTCGAGGTCGGCCTGCTGACCGCGGCCTCCTGGGCCCCCTGGCTGCTGATCGGCCTGCCCACCGGCGCCTGGGTCGATCGGGTCCGGCGGCGTCCGCTGATGCTCGGATCCTCCGCTCTGTCGGGGATCCTGCTCGCCGCGGTCCCGATGGCCGGCGACTTGCTGACGATCCACCTGCTATTGATCGTCGCCGGTCTCGTCGGCGCCGCTTCGGTCGTGTTCCAAACGGCGTACACCGCTTATCTGCCGACGCTGCTCGATCCGCCCGATCACGCCGAGGGCAATGCGAAACTGCACGGCAGCGCGTCGGCCGCGCAGCTCGCGGGGCTCGGATGCGGCGGTCTACTGGTTCAGTTCGCCGGCGCGGCGAACGCCCTGCTCGCGGACGCGGCCAGCTTCCTGATCGCGCTCGGCTGTCTCGCCGCGATCCGCTTCCGCGAGCGCCGTACCGACGCCCCGCCGCGAAAGGGGGCGATCCGCGAAGGGATCCGCTTGGTCGCGCGTGATGTCTGGTTGCGGACGCTGACGATCTTCGGCGCGGTCTCGAACCTCGCATTGATGGGCTACCAGGCGATCGTCGTCGTCTTCCTGGTCCGCGAGGCCGGCCTCACCGCAGCCACGGTCGGCGCGCTCGTCGCGGCCGCATCCAGCGGCGGCATCGTCGGCGCGTTCGTCGGACGCCAGACCCTGCGTTTCGGTACGGCGCGAGCGCTGCTGCTGTGCGAACTCGGCCTGCCGACCCTCGCATTGCTGATCCCGCTGGGTGCGACCAGCCCGGCGTTCTATCTCGTCGGCGCCTTCGGCGTGAGTCTGGGCGTCGTCGGAGGCAACGTCGTGAAGGCGACGTTCCTGCAGTCGTACTGCCCGCCGGACCTGTTCGGGCGGCTCACCGCCACGACGGCGTTCGTCAACTACGGCACGATTCCGCTCGGCGCGCTTCTCGGCGGGACCCTGGGCCAGCTTCTCGGCCTCAGCACCGCACTGTGGATCACGACAGCCGGCGTACCGCTGGCAGGCCTGGTTCTGCTCGCGTCACCGATCCGGCGGCACCGCGATCTCCCCACTCACCAGGGCACCGGACTCCCGGGTACGACGGCTGCCGCCAACCGGGTCCGCACCGATTCGCGCGCGCGGTCGTAGCCGCTGACGTCGTCGTGCAGGATCGAGGCGAGGTTCGCCGCCTCGTAGTACGCGTTCAGGTCGAACGCGAGCTGCGCCGGATCGCCCGCGAGCTCACCCCGCTCGACCGCCTCCGCGATCGCGGTCCGGACGATCTCCATCCATTCGGAGTGCACGGACGCCAGGTAGTCGTGCACCGCACCGGGCCGCGCCGAGAACTCGTGCGACACCTTCTGGAAGAAACACCCGCCCGGAAAGACGCGGCTGCGCGAGTAGTCGAGCCAGTGCTCACTCAGCGCCCAGACGCGCCCGAGCCCCGGCTCGACCTCGTACGCCGGGACCACGACGTTGTCCGCGTAGATCCGGCGCGCGGCCCGCGAAGTCGCCAGTTGCAGCTCCTCCTTCGAGCCGAAGTGCGCGAACAGTCCGCTCTTGCTGATCCCGAGCTCGGTCGCGAGCCGCCCGATCGACAGTCCCTCGAGCCCGTCGACCGAGGCGATGTCGACCGCGCGGCGCAGGACGGCGCGCCGGGTCTGATCACCGCGCGCCAGGCGCCCATCGACCTTCTCCACGAGTCCTGATCCTAAGTCCATTGACGGCACCGCCCTCCAGAACTAATAATACGACCGTTCGTATAGTTTCATCCAGCGCCGAAGGAGAGCCATGCAGAAGCTGGTCAGCACCGCGTTGCGGACGATCGGAGGGGTGTCACCGCGCCTCGGCGGCCGGCTCGCGTTCGAGCTGTGGCGCCGCCCACTGGCCCGAGCGGCGGTTCGTCCGAGCGAGGCGGCCGTACACGCCGCGGCGCGGGTGGAGGTCGTCGACGGCGTCACGACCTACACCTGGGGTGACGGACGCCGCCCGGTGCTCCTCGTGCACGGCTGGCGCTCACGAGCCTCGCGGTACGCCGGATTCGTCACGCGACTGCTCGAACTCGGCTACAGCCCGGTGTCGTACGACGCTCCCGCGCACGGCGACTCCGGTGGCGACGTGGTGTCGATCCTCGGCCACCAGCGCATCATCCGTGCGCTGGAGGAACGGCACGGTCCGTTCGAGGCGGTGATCGCGCACTCGCTCGGCGTACCGTTCGCGCTCTACGCGGTCCGCGAGGGCGTCGCGGCGCAGCGGCTGGTGATGATCAGCGGCGTCGCGAACTTCGGGTACCTGACCGACGCGTTCTGCGCCGAACTGGGACTCGGCCCGAAGATCAACCGGGTACTACGGCGGACGATCGAGCGCAGGTACTTCGACGGTGACGACCAGATCTGGACCCGGTTCTCGGTCCGGCCCGGGAAGGCCGAACTGCTCGTCGTCCACAACGACGAGGACGACGTCGTGGACCCGGCGCAGGCGCGGCTGCTGCTGCGCAGCTACGGCGACCACGCACACTTCCTGCCGACCACCGGCCTCGGCCACCGCCGGATCCTTTCGGACCCGGCGGTGATCGCCGAAGCGGTCGCGTTCGTGCAGGATGCGGACCTGCGTGCGGACGTGCGTGCGGACGACTCAGATGTCGCGGAAGGTCTCGATCTGAGCGCCTAGCGAGTTCAGCCGAGTGGCGAGGTCCTCGTAGCCGCGGTTGATCACGTAGACGCTGCGCAGCACCGACGTACCCTTCGCGGCCATCATCGCGATCAGCGTGACAACGGCCGGGCGCAGCGCCGACGGGCACATGATCTCGGCGCCGGAGAAGTGCGTCGGGCCCTCGACCATCACCCGGTGCGGGTCGAGCAGCTTGACCCGGCCGCCGAGCTTGTTCAGATCGGTCAGGTAGATCGCACGGTTCTCGTAGACCCAGTCGTGGATCAGCGTCTGCCCGGTCGCGGTCGCCGCGATCACCGCGAAGAACGGCAGGTTGTCGATGTTCAGCCCCGGGAACGGCATCGGGTGGATCTTGTCGATCGGCGCATGCAGCTTCGACGGCCGCGTGGTCAGGTCGACCAGCCGGGTCCGGCCGTTCTCGGCCAGGTACTCCTCGCTGCGCTGGTAGTCCAGGCCCATCTCCTCCAGCAGCGCGAGCTCGATCTCGAGGAACTCCACCGGCGCCCGCCGGATGGTGATCTCGGACTTGGTCACGATCGCCGCGGTGAGCAGGCTCATCGCCTCGATCGGATCCTCCGACGGCGCGTAGTCGACGTCCACGTCGATCTCTGCCTTGCCGTGCACGGTCAGCGTGGTGGTCCCGATGCCGTCGATCTTCACGCCGAGCAGGTCGAGGTAGAAGCAGAGGTCCTGGACCATGTAGTTCGGGCTGGCGTTGCGGATCACCGTGACACCGTCGTGCCGGGCGGCGGCCATGATCGCGTTCTCGGTCACGGTGTCGCCGCGCTCGGTCAGCACAATCGGCTTGCCCGGCGTGATCGCCTTGTTCACCAGCGCGTGGTAGTGCCCGCCGGTCGCCTTCACCTCGAGCCCGAACGGGCGCAACGCGGTCAGGTGCGGCTCGACGGTGCGGGTGCCGAGATCGCAGCCGCCGGCGTACGGCAGCTCGAAGGCGTCCTCGCGGTGCAGCAGCGGGCCGAGGAACATGATGATCGAGCGGGTCCGGCGGGCCGCCTCGGCGTCCATCGAGCTCAGGTCGAGATGGGCTGGCGGCACGATCTCCAGGTCACCGGCGTCGTTCAGCCAGGTGGTCTTCACGCCGATCGAGTTCAGGACCTCGAGGAGACGGTTGACCTCTTCGATACGGGCGACCTTGCGCAGCGTCGTACGACCCTTGTTCAGCAGGGAGGCGCAGAGCAGCGCGACACCGGCGTTCTTGCTCGACTTGACGTCGATCGCGCCGGACAACCGGCGGCCACCGGCCACTCGGAGGTGGACCGGACCGCCGCCGAGAGAGACAATTTCGGAGTCGAGTGCCTCGCCGATCCGGGCGAGCATCTCCAGGGTGAGGTTCTGATGACCCTTCTCGATCCTGTTCACCGCACTTTGGCTGGTGTTCAGCACTTCCGCCAGCTGCGCCTGCGTCCAGCCGCGGTGCTTGCGGGCGTCCCGGATGAGGTTTCCGATCCGGCTCAGGTAGTCATCGCTCATGAGCCGGACTGTATCTCACATGTGAGATATCGCTGCATCGACCCGCCGTTGACAGCGTAGCGAACGTCACCAAGCGACCGGACAGCACCCGTATACCTGAGTGAAACGCCGGCAGCCTACAGTTACCCCCAACTCCCGCCGCCACCCGGAGAGGACCCAGCAGATGCCCGACGACACCTCCGCCGCGGTGGTCAGCGCGTTCGAGGCGGAGTCGTGGCCGCTCGAGGCAGCCGCGGACAGCCTGCACCAAGTCATCGACGGCTTCCAGAACGGCGACACCCGGCCGCTGGTGATCGGTGACGGCGACCAGCCGGTACTGGTGGTGCTGGCAATCGCCGACCTGGCCGACTTCCGGGCCCGGATCGCGGAGTTGCTCAGCAACCCCGTCGACGCCGGCTGGCTGCGGTACTACCTGCGCTCGAACTTCGACATGAGCTCGGAGCGCCTGGTCGAACTGCTCGGCGTGGACACGGACCACGGCCTGTCGTCGCTGGCCAGCCAGGTGAACGTCGACCAGGCCGCGACCCTGATGCCGGACCACCTGCGCCGGACCGAAGCCGGTCAGAACCCGCTGATGCTGATCGGTGACGGCACCATGGCGACCGCGGCGCTGGTCTCCTTCCAGGCTTTCCAGGTGCTGCTCGCGATGGACGGCGGCGGCAAGACCGAGGACGACTCCTGCGTGCACGACGCCGAGGAGAAGCCGACGATGCCGCTCGAGGTGCTCGCCGAGCGGATCGGCCCGGTGTCGACGCAACTCGTCGCGCAGCTCAACGCCGGACGCGATCCCGAGTTGCCGCGATTCGAACTGCACTTCGAGGACGACCTGGTCGAGCACCTGAAGGACCTGGAGGCGCGGGCCCAGAAGGCTCCGGGCGCGGGCGCGTACGACGAGCTCAACGACCTGCTGCACCAGTTCGACCAAATGCGCAGCGGACTCGTCGAGGTCGAGGGCGCCGACGAACCGGACGAGGCGCCGTACCTCGAGGCCACCGATCTGAAGGCGGCGATGCCGGACATCCGCGACGCGTTCCGCGAGGGCGCCGACGACCCGTACCTGGTCGGCCTCGACGGCCGCCCGGTCGCCGGACTGATCTCGTTCGACCTGTACGAGGAGCTGCAGAAGGTCTCGGTCGAGCTGAACGGCACCGACGAGGCGCCCGTCCTCCCGCTGCCCGAGCCGCGCTGGGAGAACGGTCCGCGGCTGCTGCCGTTCGAGGTCGCGGTCGAGATGTGTGAGGCCGTCATCGAGGACCTCACCAACGGCGAGGCCTCGATGCTGTTCATTGCCGACGAGGACGACGAGCCCGAGCTGGTACTCGCCCCGCTGGTCTGGCTCTGGGCGTACGTCGACCACCTCCACCTCGAAGGCGCCGACAGCTGAGCGGCTTCAGCCTCGGCTTCAGCTGAAGGGGAAGAGCGGCTGCCATTCGGCGAGGGTGGCGATCTCGTAGACGTCGTCCGGGTACGGGTCCTTGGCGAGGATCTCGCGCAGCTCGGCCTCGTCGGCGACGTCGTAGACGAGCAGCGCGCCAGTCTGGTCGGTGAACGGGCCGGCGGCGACCAGCTTGCCCTCCGCCTTCAGCGCGGCGAGGTACTCACGATGGGCCGGACGGGCTGCCATCCGGCGGTCCACCTGATCCAGGTCGAAGCGCAACTGCACGACAAATTGGGCCATGCCGAGAACCCTACATCGCGGCCGAGCGGCCTTGAAACACAAGGGATTTGGTGCGGGAAGGGAGTCACGAGCCGCCACAGCGGCCGGTTCGAGTCAGACCCGAAAGTCGACGAGTGATCTCCCTTCCCGCCCGGTCATTCTCACCATCCCGCGCACCCCGACGCAAGTGTTTGGTGAAGGAAATTCCTACTGTCTGTTCAGAGTCGTGACCCACGGTGATCAAAGCGGGGGTAACGCCGATCCGCCGCCGCTTTCCGGCGTACGGACCGTCACCCCGCTGCCGTGTCAAGAGCGGACCTGCACCACTCACCAACTCGCCTCGCGGGCCGTCGCGTCAGGTTCGCTGAGCCTGCCGGGGCGAGCGGAGCGCGGGTTGGTGAGTGATGGGCGTCCGCTTCCGGATCAGTCCAGACTCGAGCGGCCGGACTCGAGGCGGGCGACCGGGATCCGGAACGGCGAGCAGGAGACGTAGTCGAGGCCGACCTCGTGGAAGAAGTGGATGCTGTCGGGGTCACCGCCGTGTTCGCCGCAGACACCGAGTTTGAGGTCGGGTTTGGTGGCCCGACCGCGGTCGACACCGGTCCGGACCAGGGCGCCGACGCCCTCGCGGTCGATCGACTCGAACGGCGACACCGCGAAGATGCCCTTCTCCAGGTAGTTCGAGAAGAACGCGCCCTCGACGTCGTCGCGGCTGAAGCCCCACGTGGTCTGCGTCAGGTCGTTGGTGCCGAACGAGAAGAAGTCGGCCGACTCGGCGATCTGGTCCGCGATCACTGCGGCGCGCGGCAGCTCGATCATCGTGCCGATCGGGATCTCCCCCGCGACGCCGACGTCGCTCAAGACAGCCTCGACCTCGTCCCGGGCCAGGTGCAGCTCCTGGATCGCGCCGACCAGCGGGATCATGATCTCCGGCCGCGGATCCTTCCCGCGCGACCGCAGCTCGGCGGTCGCCTCGGCGATCGCGCGGACCTGCATCGCGAACAGTCCGGGGATCACCAGCCCGAGCCGCACACCACGCAGGCCGAGCATCGGGTTCTCCTCGTGCAGCCGCTGCACGGCCGCGAGCAGCGCCGCGTCGTGCCCGGGTTCCTCGCCGCGCTCACGGGCGACCGCGACCTTCACCGCGAGCTCCTCCATCGACGGCAGGAACTCGTGCAGCGGTGGGTCGATCAGCCGGATCGTCACCGGCAGCCCGTCCATCGCGTCCAGCAACTCGAGGAAGTCGCCACGCTGCAAGGGCTCCAGCTCCGCCAGCGCCGTCTCGCGATCAGCGTCGGTGTCCGCGAGGATCAGCCGCTCGACGGACTCCCGCCGCTCCCCCAGGAACATGTGCTCGGTCCGGCACAGCCCGATCCCCTCGGCACCGAACCGCCGCGCCCGCGCCGCGTCGTCGGCGGTGTCGGCATTGGCCCGTACGCCGAGCCGCCGTACGTCGTCCGCGTGCGTGATCAGACGGTGCACCGACGCGACCAGGTCGTCGCCCGCGTCCGGTGCCAGCGTGCCCTCGAAGTACTGCACGACCGGCGACGGTACGACCGGGACCTCGCCGCGGTACACCTCCCCGGTGGTGCCGTCGATCGAGATCACCTCGCCGGCCTCGAGCACCGTGCCGCGGACCGTAATGGTGCCCTGGGCAACATTCACGTCGAGTTCCTCGGCGCCGCAGACGCAGGTCTTGCCCATGCCGCGGGCTACCACCGCTGCGTGCGACGTCTTGCCGCCGCGGCTGGTCAGGATGCCCTGGGCCGCGATCATGCCGTGCAGGTCGTCGGGGTTGGTCTCCCGCCGGACGAGGATCACCTTCTCGCCCTGCTCCGCGGCCTCGACCGCGGCGGCCGACGTGAACACGATCTTGCCCGACGCCGCGCCAGGTGACGCGGCGATCGCCTTCGTGATCCGGTCCTTGGCTGCGTCCGCGTCGAACCGCGGGAACATCAGCTGCGCGAGCTGTGCGCCGTTGACCCGCTGCAGCGCCTCGTCGAGGTCGATGACACCCTCGTCGACCAGGCTGGTCGCGATCCGGAACGCGGCCGCGGCGGTCCGCTTGCCGACGCGCGTCTGCAGCATCCACAGCTTGCCGCGTTCGACGGTGAACTCGATGTCGCACAGGTCGCGGTAGTGACCTTCGAGCGTGGCCATGATGTTCATCAGTTCGTCGTACGACGTCTTGTCGATCCGCTCGAGCTCCGCCAGCGGGACCGTGTTGCGGATACCCGCCACCACGTCCTCGCCCTGCGCGTTCTGCAGGTAGTCGCCGTACACGCCCTGCTGGCCGGTCGCGGGATCACGGGTGAACGCGACGCCGGTGCCGGAGTCCATGCCAAGGTTGCCGAACACCATCGAGCAGATGTTCACCGCGGTGCCGAGGTCGCCGGGGATCCGCTCCTGGCGGCGGTAGAGGATCGCGCGCTCGGAGTTCCACGAGCCGAAGACGGCCTCGATCGCGAGGTCCATCTGGGTCCGCGGGTCCTGTGGGAACTCCTGGCCGGTGTGGTCATGAACGGCCTTCTTGAAGGCGCTGACCAGTGCCTTGAGGTCGTCGGCGTCCAGGTCGAGGTCGGTCCGCGCACCCTTCGCGGCCTTGGCGGCGTCGAGCGCGTCCTCGAACACGTCGCCGTTCATGCCGAGCACCGTCTTGCCGAACATCTGGATCAGCCGCCGATAGGCGTCCCAGGCGAACCGAGGGTTGCCGGACTGGTGGGCGAGGCCGTTGACCGAGTCGTCGGTGAGACCGACGTTCAGGACGGTTTCCATCATCCCGGGCATCGACGCGGCCGCACCGGAGCGCACCGAGACCAGCAGCGGGTCGTCGGCCTGGCCGAGCTTCTTGCCCATCTTCTGCTGCAGCAGGTCGACGTGCCGGTCGATCTCCTCGGCCAGCTCGGCCGGCACCGCACCGGTCTTCAGGTACGCGCGGCAGGCGTCGGTGGTGATGGTGAAACCGGGAGGCACCGGCAGGCCGAGGTTGGTCATCTCGGCGAGGTTCGCGCCCTTGCCGCCGAGCAGCTCCTTCAGGTCCTTGTTGCCTTCGGCGAAGTCGTAGACGAGTTTCGGCACGGTCACTCCCTGGGTTGCAGGTGGGTGTTTTCAGGCGCGGGAAAGTGGCCCGCTGGGCCCATCGACTCCGGTGGCGGGGCGTGTTTTCAGAGTAAGCCCAGAAACCAGTCCAGTTGAACACTGGTCTCACGATGACCACGTGACGCTTCCCACAGCTCGAAGGCCGGAAAACCCTTACAGCGTTGACAACGCGAGACAATGACCCACTTTCCTGACGATTCCGAGCCAAGCACCGATCCGGACAGAAAGCAGCGGACCTTGGCCCGGTCTTCCCGGGTCCAAGGTCCGCTCCTTCGGTACTGCCGGCGGCTACAGCCTGCGACGGGTACGCAGATAGTCACCGACCACGGCCGCGCCGAGACCGTCCGCATCCGGCGCCAGCACCCGACCGCCGCTGCGCCGCGCGAGCAGGTCGACGAACGCGTTCAGCCGCGGGTCGTCGCCGAGCCGGAAAACGGTCAGCGAGGCGCCGAGCTTGGCCAGCCGATCGACCTCGAAGATCGTCTTGCGCAGAGTGGCCGGCTCCGGCGGGTAGGAGAACTCCGCCGTACCGTCCGGCTCGAGGTGGGCGGTCGGCTCCCCGTCCGTCACCATCAGGACGACGGGCTGCGCGTCCGGGTGCCGGCGCAGGTGACGGCCGGCCAGCAGCAGCGCGTGGTGTGCGTTCGTACCCTGCTCCCAGGTGCCTTCCATGCCGATCAGCTGCGGCAGCTCCACGACCCCGGCGTACCGGCCGAAGGTGATGAGCTGCAGCGCGTCGTTGCGGTACCGCGTCGAGATGAGCTGGTGCAGCGCGAGCGCCGTCCGCTTCATCGGCAGCCAGCGCCCCTCCTGGACCATCGACCACGAGGTGTCCACGAGCAGCGCCACCGCGGCCCGCGCGCGGTGCTCGGTCTCGGCGATCTCCACATCCGCAACGTCGAGCTGCACTGCTCCGCGGCCGGCCCCGGCGGTGCGCAGTACGGCGTTCCGTACGGTCCGTGGCACGTCCCACGGCTGCGTGTCGCCGAACTCCCACGGGCGTGACGACCCGCTCAGTTCACCGGCCGCGCCCGCATTGGCCGCTGCGCGTTCACCGGAGGTCCGGGCGGTCCGCAGTACGTCGGCCAACGCCGTCTGACCGAGCTGCCGCAACGCCTTCGGAGACAACCGCAGCGAACCGTCGGGCGCGCGCTCGATCAGCCCCTGGTCGCGCAACTGCCGCTCCAGCTCGCTCAATCGGCGCGCGTCCACCGTCGCCTCGTCGCCGAGCTGACGAGTGAGCGCGTCGAGGTCGATGTCCTCGAGTCGCGCGCCTGGGTACGACTGGGCCAGCTGCTCGGCCAGCGCGTCCAGCTCCGCGAGGTCGGACATCGCCCGCGCGCCGTCGGCGAGCCCGAGCGGGTCGTCGCCGCTCATCTGCTCGGACCCGTACCAGTCCTCCCCCGGCCGCAGTGACTGCAGCTGAGCGTCCAGCTGCGCCAGCTGTTGCGCGAGCTGCGGCGAACCGAAGGCCTGCTGCGACAGCTCCATCAGCTCGGCCCGCTGCTCGGGGGTCATCGAGTTCAGCATCCGTTGCGCGGCGGCTGCCCGTTGCGCGAGCGCGTCGATCAGTTCCTCGACGTTGCGCGGGTTCTCCGGGAAGAACTCGCCGTGCTTGGCCATGAACTCGTCGAACAGCTGCGGTACGTCGGGACGCCCCTGCGCGTGCGCCGCGAGCAGCGCGTTGAGGTCGGTGAGCATCTCGTTGATCCGCTCGACGTCCTCGGGCGTCGTCTGCTGCAGTGCCTCCTTCATACCCTCGAACCGGGAGCCGAGCAGCTCGCGGCCGAGCAGTTCCCGGATCTGCTCGTACTTCTCCCGCGCCTCCGACGACTCCCACTGGTAGTTGGCCAGCTCCCGGACCGCGGCCGCCGTACCGGACGGGAGCGCGTCCAGCTCGGCCTCCTTGAAGCGGGCGTCGTCGGACGGGTTCGGGAACAGCTCACGCCGCTCCGCCGCCAACGCCTCGTCGAGCAGACGCTGGACGTCGCGCAGCGTGCCGTCGAGGTTGTGCCGCCGCTGGATGTCGCGGCGGCGCTCCCACAGCCGGCGGGTCAGGTCGTCGAGACCTTGGGTGTTCCGCGTACCGCGGCGGAGCATTTCCTCCAGCGCGGACCGCGGCGACGCCCCGTTCATCACGTCCCGGCCGATCTCGTCCAGAGCGTCCCGCAGGTCCACCGGCGGCTGCAACGGATCCGGCCCGTCGTGCCACGGCCCGTACGACCAGCCTTCCGGAATCGTGCTCATCTCAGGATCCGTAGATCGTCGTGTCGTTGTCGGCGTCCTTGGCGACGCGTTTGGACAGGTAGAGCATCTCCAGGGCCAGTTCGACGGCGGCGGCGATCCGGCCGGACGAGTCGCTCGGGTCGACGCCGGCGCGGGCAGCGACATCGTGCAGGACCGGCAGCTCGGGCAGCGCGGCCAGCACCTCTCGGCCGGGCACGCGCTCACCTGTCGTCACCATGTTGCCGTCGGCAACGGCATTGGCGAGCGGCGTGAGGTCCAGCCCCGCGAACCGCTCACGGGCGGTGTCGGCGACCGAACGGCGCAGCAGGTACTCGAGCAGCTCGATCTCGCGCCCTTCCTCACCCGGCTCGAACTCGAGCTTGCCCCGCAGTACGGCGGGGACGGCCTCGAGATCCACCGGCCGCGCGACCGCGGGCTCCTCGCCGGTGATCGCGGACCGGCGCAACGCAGCGGCGGCGATCGTCTCGGCAGCGGCGACCGCGAACCGCGCGGACACACCGGAGCGCTGGTCGATCGAGGTCGATTCGCGCAGGTGCCGGACGAACCGGGCCAGCACCTCCAGCAGCGGTTCGCCCACCTCGGCGGTGAACTCGGCCTCCTGCCGGATCACGTCCACCTCGGCGTCGATGTCGAGCGGGTAGTGGGTGCGGACCTCGGCGCCGAAGCGGTCCTTCAGCGGCGTGATGATCCGGCCGCGGTTGGTGTAGTCCTCCGGGTTGGCCGTTGCCACCAGCAACACGTCCAGCGGCAGCCGCAGCGTGTAGCCGCGGACCTGGATGTCGCGCTCCTCCATCACGTTCAGCAGCGCGACCTGGATCCGCTCGGCCAGGTCGGGCAGCTCGTTGATCGCGACGATGCCGCGGTGTGACCGCGGGACGAGGCCGAAGTGGATGGTCTCCGGGTCGCCGAGGCTGCGGCCTTCGGCCACCTTCACCGGGTCGACGTCACCGATCAGGTCACCGACGCTGGTGTCCGGCGTGGCGAGCTTCTCGGCGTACCTGAGGTCGCGGTGCAACCAGGCGACCGGCAGGTCGTCACCGAGCTCCGCCGCCCGGCGCTTCGAGGCAGGGGTGATCGGGTCGAGCGGGTGCTCGGGCAGCTCGGCGCCCTCGATCACCGGGGTCCACTCGTCGAGCAGGCCGACCAGCGTGCGCAGCAGCCGGGTCTTGCCCTGGCCGCGCTCACCGAGCAGGACGACGTCGTGCCCCGCGAGCAGGGCGCGTTCGAGTTGCGGAACCACCGTGCGAGTGAATCCGACGATGCCGGGCCACGGGTCACGCCCGGCCCGGAGTTCTTTCAGCAGGTTGTCACGGATCTCGGCCTTGATCGACCGAGGACGGTATCCGGCGGCCCGGAGGTCACCAGCCGTACGCGGAAGTTCAGCAGGTGCACTAGTCACAGATGCGACGTTAGCTCGCTCACCCCAATGCGCACCTGTGTTGTCTCACCTGATATTTCACTTGACAGCTGACCGTTTGGGCGTCACCCGGCCGGAAGTGAACACGTGCCCCGGCCGGAAGGTCACCGGAGCCCACGGGTGCCCGGGCGCTTCCCGGGTGACGAAGTGGTCGCCGTCCAGCGGCTCGGTCGGACGCAGTTCGTAGACGTGCTCGGGGTCCTCGGAGAACAGCAGCCGGTCCCCCGTTGCGGTGTAGACCATCACGAGCTCATCGTCACGCCTGGTCACGTCGAGTCGGACACTGGCCCGCTCGTACCGTCCGACATGGCGATCGTCGACCTGTCCGTCGATCGGCTGCGGCACCGGCGGATGCGCGACCCCGGCGTACTGCGTGAACACCTCGGACGCGAGCGGCTCGAAAAGGCGCGTGCCGTTGCCCGAGTTGGTCAGCAGGCACATGATCAGCCGCGCCTGCCGATCGATCCGCAGGAACGCGAGCTGCGAGATCGTCGATCCGTCGTGCCCGAAGACCCGGCGGCCGCCCCAGTCGTAGATCCGCCAGGTCAGGCCGAGGTCGACGAAGCCGCCGATGCCGGCCGCGTACGGTGCCTGCGGCTCCTGCATCGCGGCGTACCGCTCGTCGGTCAGGTGCATCCGCGCGAACGCCAGTACGTCGCCGACACTCGCGCTGATCGTCCCGGCCGGACCGATGCTGCGCGGCAACTGCCACGTCTGCACGCGCGAACCGTCCGTCGCGAGGTGCCCGACCGCCGCGCGCTCCAGGATCGCCTCCTCGGGCATGCGCCCAACCTACTTCGTCACCGGCGGTCCTGAGGCCCTAAGGACAGGAGGTAGTCGGCCGAGTCGAGGCCGACCGGGCGGGCGTCAGCGGTAGATCGAGCGAGGTCGGTCGCTACCTCCTGTCCTTCGGTACCGTCTGTCGCGTGAACAAGATTCCGGATGTGATCGCCCAGGGGTTGCGGGTGCTCTTCTGCGGCATCAACCCGGGACTGATGTCGGCGGCCACCGGGCACCATTTCGCGCGGCCGGGCAACCGGTTCTGGCCGGCGTTGCACCTCAGCGGCTTCACACCCCGGCAGCTCCAGCCGAGTGAGCAGCAGGAGTTGCTCACGTATCGGCTCGGCATCACCAACGTCGTGGACCGGCCGTCCGCGAAGGCCGCGGAACTCACGCGAGCCGAGTTCGTCGCGGGCGGGGAGAATCTGGTCCGGAAGGTCCTCGACGTGCGACCCGAGTGGCTGGCCGTGCTCGGCGTCACGGCGTACCGGGATGCGTTCGCCGACCGGACGGCGGCAGTCGGCAAGCAGGACCGGATGATCGGTGACACCCGCGTCTGGGTGCTGCCGAACCCGAGTGGCCTGAACGCCCACTACACGTTGCCGAAACTCGCCGAGGCGTTTGCGGAGCTCGCCAGGGTCAGTTGAGCGCCTTGCGCAGGGTCGAGATCGCCAGCTCGATCGCGGCGTTGGCGGCCTGGGTGTCGCGGAGCGCGTCGAGCATCACGAAGTCGTGGATGATCCCGCCGAACCGGACCGCCGTGGTCGGTACGCCGGCCTCGCGGAGCTTGGCGGCGTACGCCTCGCCCTCGTCGCGCAGGACGTCGGCCTCGCCGGTGATGACCAGCGCCGGCGGCAGATCCGTCAGCTGCTCGGTGGTCGCGCGCAGCGGGGACGCGGTGATCTGGTTCCGCTCGTTCTCGTCGGTCGTGTACTGGTCCCAGAACCACTGCATCCCGTCGCGCCGCAGGAAGTACCCCTCGGCGAACTCGCGGTACGACGCCGTGTCGAACGACGCGTCCGTGACCGGGTAGAACAGCACCTGCTGGGCGAACTTCACGTCACCGCGCTCCTTGGCGAGCAGCGTGACAGCGGCCGTCATGTTGCCGCCGACCGAGTCGCCCGCGATCGCCAGCCGCTGCGCGTCCAGACCGTGATCCTTGCCCGAGGCAATGATCCACCGGGCGACCGCGTAGTTCTGCTCGAGGGCGTGCGGGTACCACACCTCCGGCGAGAGGTCGTACTCCGGGAACACCACCGCGGCGCCTGCGCCGACGGCGAGCTCACGCACCAACCGGTCATGGGTGTGCGCGTTGCCGAACACCCAGCCGGCGCCATGGAGGTAGAGGACGACGGGCAGCACACCGGTCGCGCCCTGCGGCTTGACGATCCGGGCCCGAGTGCCGTCCGCGGCGGTCACCCACTCCTCGTCGACCGGCAGCTTCGGATAGTCGGTGGTCTGCACCTCGTCGACGGCCTTGCGGCCCTCTTCCGGCGGCAGGTCGAACAGGAACGGCGGCTTCGCGCTCGCCTCGGCGAAGGCCTGGGCAGCGGGTTCGAGAACAGTCATCGTGATCCTCCTCGGTCGGCAGAGAACGCTCGTTCTCTGGATGTTTGCTACGGTAGGAGAACGATGGTTCTCCGCGCAAGGTGGTGCGGATCACTCCCGGGAGGCGGGCGATGGTGCTGGACACGGCGGACGCGCAGCAGAAGGTGCTGGACGCGGCGGACGCACTGTTCTACGAACGCGGCGTGCAGTCGGTCGGGATGGACGCGATCCGGGCGGCGTCCGGGGTGTCGCTGAAGCGGCTCTACCAGCTCTTCCCGTCCAAGGACGCCCTGATCGAGGCCTACCTGCACCGCCGCGACGAGCTCTGGCAGTCGATGCTCGCCGAGCACGTCGACGCGCAGACCGATCCGCGGGAGCGGATCCTCGCGGTCTTCGACTTCCTGTACGCCTGGTCCAGCCAGCGCGACTACCGGGGCTGCGCGTTCATCAACACCTTCGGTGAGCTCGGCGCCGTCTCGCCGCAGGTCGCCGAGCTGGCGTCCAAGCACAAGGAAGGGTTCCGGCAGGCGCTCACGCGACTCGCCCACGAGGCCGGTGCGGCCGATCCCGAGCGGCTCGCCGACCACCTGATCCTGCTCAGCGAAGGCGCCATCACCCGGTCCGCGATCTCCGGCTCGGCCGACCCCGCGGTGCGGGCCCGGGAAGCCGCGACGATGATCCTGGACGCGTCGACGAAGGGCTGACCAAATCACCCGCCCGTCGACCAGGCGTTCGGCAGGATAGGGGCATGCGTCTGCCCGAGCTGCTGCGATCGATCGACGGCCTCTCCTACCGGCAGCGGGCGCGGCTGCTCGCCGACCAGGCCGCGCAGCTGACCGGATTGCTCGACCAGCTGTCGCGCGGGTCCGGGTTCGAGCGTCAGCTCGGTCTGCAGATCGCGGAGGTCACGCGGGACACGGAGTACGTCGTCCGGATGCTGCGGGGCCCCGATCCCGCGGTGCAGTCGCGGGCGCTCGCGGCGGTCGCTCGCGGCGTACCGGTCGGGGACGACGACCTGCGGATCGTGTACGACGATGCGACCGCAGCGCTGCGGTCGCGACTCGTGGCCTTGGTACGCCGCCAGCGCCGCACGCATCTCGCCGTAAGGCTGATCGACGAGCACCGGGCGCGGTGGGGGGATGTCGCCGCGACCGGTCTCCTGGCGGCGACGGATCACGCCACGGTACGACGCCTCTTGCCGGAGCTGGCGTACTGCGTGACGCCGGGTGGCTGGCGTGGGCTCGCGAAGCACCACGTGGACGAAGTACTGCGCTTCGCGCGTCAGACGCTGCCTGCGGACGACGAGTGGTGGCAGAGCGTAGGTCACGGTGTCGCAGCGGCTTTCGAGCAGGCACCCGACGCCGTGGTGGAGCTGTTCAAGGACGCGCTGCCGGCGCACGATCTGCCGTCCGCCGTGGTCGGCATCCTCGGACCGCTGACCGACCGCGACCCGTCCGGTGTGCTGGAGCTGTTGCTGGCTCCGGACCGGCGCCGTGTGGTGACACGGGCGCTGACTCCGGCGTTCCGGCGTCGGTTGTACCGGTACTCCGATGCGGAGCTTGTGCGGCTCGGACGTGCGCTGTGGCCGCAGCTGGCCGGTCCGTTGACTGCTGTGCAGCCTGCCCGGCGTGCTGGGATCTTCGCGGCGGTGACACAGCACGTCGACCTTGGTCAGGCGCAGCTGAGCAGCGACTTGCTGGAGGCACTGCCGCATGCTGTGCGCGCTGAGCAGGCGCGGCGGATGCTCGCGCTGTCGGTGGTTAGCGAGGACAGCGCCAGGCGGCGCAGTGTTGCCGCGCACTTGCCGTTCGACGACGCGTTCGCACTGCTGGAGCCGGACGTCGGCGCCTCGGACGCGGCGGTCCGCGGTTCGGTATACGAAGCGGTCATCCGGTCGGCGGGCCGCAGCAGGCAGCCGGAACACGTCGTGCAGGCGGTGACGTGGACAGCCGGCCGCATCCGCAACGAGCAGGACGCGGTGCGCCTCAACGCCCTGCAAGCCGTTGCGAAGGTGCCACCGACGCTGCTGACGGAGGCGCTTGTCGACCCGCTCGAGGTGCTGCTGACCGACGCATTGGCCGCTCGGGACAGCTCTTGGGCGACGCGACGCGCTTTGACCGAGCTCGCCGAGCACGCTGTCGTCCGCGGCGCCATCGACGACCGGCGTGGTGTCCTCGAGTGGGGGCTGCGCGCGCATGGACGGTTGACCGAGACGGTGGGCTCACTGAGCCTGTACGGGCTCATCGACGGGCTGCCACGTGGACGGGAACGCGAGGTGTACGACGCACTGCGGCCGTCGGTTGATGCTGCGGCGAAGCGGAACGAGTACGGGCTGGCGTTCGCCGTGGCGGGTGCTTTCGGGCGGCGGGCGTCGACGCTGGAGCCGCTGCAGGAGGTGCTGGAGCGGGCCGTCTGGTCGAACCAGGAGTACACGGTGGAGTCTGCGTGCCGGTACTGGCTGGACGCGCCGGCTACGCGCTCCGAGCGTGTCGAGCGGATCATCGCTCGAGACGTCAGGATGGCGCGATGGCATCCGGTGTGGAATGCCGTCACGGAGTACCGCACCGACCTGCTCGACCCGGTGTTCGCGGCTGCGGACCAGATCCGCCGCTTCGACCGAAACAGTCCGTCGTGGGAGGTGTCCGACCACGCGGTACGACGCTGGCTGCCGCGACAGCAGGCCCGGTACGCCGAGTTGCTCGTCGGCGTCGCCGGTGATGTGCGGATGCCGGAGTGGTACCGGGCGTCGGCAGTGAAGATGCTCGGCCGCGTACCGGTGGCTGGGCGGGCCGCGTTGGACGAGTTCCTCGCGAGCTCCGACGTACTGCTGCAGGAGGCCGCACTCGCTGCACTGGCGTGGACAGAGCGACCGGACCAGGCGTTGCCGTTGCTGCTGGCGCATGCGGGTGACGATCGCGCACGGGTCGCGATGTACGCAGCCACGCGCGCTGCCCGGTTCGTACGGCCGAGTCTGCTGCCCGGACTGCTGCAGCCGGTCTTGTCGCGAGACGGCGTGAAGGTGACGTCGCGCAAGGAGGCGGTGCGGATCCTCGGTGAGCTGCGTGCGCCGGGCGCAAGCGCCGTACTCACCGAGGCGTGGTCCTCGGCGCACCGGGACGTGCGTGCGGCGATCGCGCGTACTGCGTCGCAGTACCTGCTGTACGACCCTGCGGCCTGGGCGGTGCTGGAGCAGGCGGTGCACGATTCGCCGGCTACTGCTGCCGCGTTGACGGCGCGGTCCGCGTACGACGTACCGTCGGCGTATCGCGCGCGGTACGCCGATCTGCTGATTGCTGTGACCACGCGTCGCGAGCCGGAGGTGGTGGGTGCCGCGTTGCTGGCGTTGCGGCAGTGGGCGCGGTACAACCCGGCTGTCGCTCGCGTGTGTGCGGACTTCATCGGCCGGCTGGAGCTGCGGAGCCGGGTGTGGCGGGATGCATGTACGTCGCTGGTCTCGTTTGCGGCGACAGATGCGCCGGCCGGGGTGCCTGAGCTGGTTGACACCGTACGGCAGCTGGTGCGGCTCGAGGCCTCGCCGTCGTTGCCGGAGGCCGAGGCGGATCGGGACCACCCGGCGCGACAGCGGCTTGCCTTCCTGGTGGCTTGCTCGGCCGGTCAGTTCGGGCGTCGATCGGCTGAGGTCCGAGGTCAGCTGGTCGGGTTGGCTGACGAGCTGACGGGGGCCGACTTCGTGGAGCTTCGCCTGCAGTTGCTGGTGTTGACGCAATCGGCGGACGACTTGGTCGGGGTGGTGGCGCAGGACCCGTTGGCTGAGCTGACGGCTGCCGATCTCGTCCGGGCGCGGCTCGCTGACACGTGGAACATCTGGGAGCCGGAGGAGCTGTATCCGTCCGCTCAGCGGTTGGCCGGTTCTTCGGACACAGCGGCCGGGCTGCTCGGGTACGCGCTGGTCATGTCGGCCGGACCGCGGTCCGGATGGTCCGCGGCCTGGCGCGCACTGCTGGTTGCCCTGCGCAATCATCCGGCGCCGGGGGTACGTCGACGTGCGCTGGACCTTTCGACTGCCTCCGAATAGCGCCTATTCCGGAGGCTTCTGGGCTTCTCGGGCGCGTTTGCGGCGTTTGCCCTCGTGCATCGCCGCGACCCGGGCGACCGGGATGGCGCGGCCCTCTGCCAGGACGTCGTCGGGAATGGTCTGCGGCGCCGGCAGTTGGTCGGCCCACGGGTCGCGGTCGCCCAAGTGCTGGAGCGCGGTACGGACGGTGAAGTCACGTGGGGTGACGTTCTCGAGGTCGTCCCAGCCGATCGGGTACGAGACCGTCGTACCGGGCCGGACACGCGGACTGTACGCCGCGACCACCGTCGCGCCACCCGCGCGCGTCGAGTCGACGAAGACCTTCCCGTGCCGATCCTCCTTGATGTACGCCGTGGTCGCGATCGACGGATCGATCTTCTCGGCCCGCGCAGCGATCGCCCGCGTCGCCGCCGCGGCGTCCTCGATCGGCACCGTGTCGACGATCGGGACGATCACGTGCACGCCCTTCGCGCCGCTGGTCTTCACCGCGCCGGACAGTCCGGAGTCGGTCAGGGCTTGGCGGACGAGCAACGCAGCCTGCACTGCTCGGTCGAACGTCTCCCCTTCCGGCGGATCCAGGTCCAGGACCAGGTGGGTGACCCGGTCCCAGCGCTCGGCGCGCATCAGCGTCGCGTGGTACTCGACGGCACGCTGGTTCGCGAACCACAGCAGCGTGCGGCGGTCGTCGCACAACGCGTAGGACACCTCGCGTTTCGACGCTTCGGCCCACACCTCGACAGTCTTCACCCAGTCGGGCGTGTACTTCGGGACGTTCTTCTGCATGAACTTCGGCTGACCCGGGCGAATCCGTACCACCGACAACGGTCGGCCCCGCAACTCCGGGACGATCCGCTCGTGCACCGCGTCGAGATAGTCGACCAGATCCCGCTTCGTCGCCTCGGCCCCGTCGAACAACGGCTGATCCAAGTTGGTCAGCTCAACCCCGTCCCGCACCTCATCCGGCTTCCGCGCCATCCACCGAGCTTAACCGCCGTCAGGTGTGCAGGGCGGGGTGATGGACGAGTCAGCGTCATGGTTGACGACGCAGCGGCGGCTTCCTGGATACGGGTTGGGGTTCTTCGTGCGTACACCCAGGTATGCAGAACCCCGCGACACGCCGCTCTCAGGCCGCGTTCGAGGGGGTTCTGCATACCTGGAGGGACATCGTTCAGTTGAACAGGGCCGGGACGACCATGATCCAGGTGTGCTTCGCCCGCGCCAGGACGCGGCCGTCGGCGTCGGCGTCGGCGTCGTAGAGCGTGCTCGCGGTGAACGTCTTCCGCCCGTCCGCGGCCGCGGCTCGAACCACGCGGGAGCTGGATCAGCCGCCGGAGACGCCGATTTCGGCTTCGGCGAGGTCGGCGGTGAGGCCGTCGGTGTCGTCGAGCCAGCCCTGTGGGAGGACGATGTGGTCGCGGGGGCTGCCTTGGCGGCCGCGGGGGGCGCCTAGTTCGGCGACGGGGAACGGTACGTCGGGGTCGAGCTGCGCGAGCAACTCGTCCAATCGAGCGAGCGTGTCGACCATGCCCAACGCGGCGCGGAGTTCGCCGCCGGCGGGGAAGCCCTTCAGGTACCAGGAGACGTGCTTGCGGAAGTCGCGCAGACCGCGCTGCTCCCCCATCAGCTCCGCCAGCAGCTCACCGTGCCGCCGCATCACCGCGGCAACCTCGCCCAGCGTCGGAAGGCTCAACGCCGCACCGCCGGCGAACGCGACGGCCAGATCGCGGAACAGCCACGGCCGCCCCAGACACCCCCGCCCGACGATCACCCCGGCGCACCCGGTCTCGGCGACCATGCGCAGCGCATCACCGGCTTCCCAGATGTCGCCGTTCCCGAGCACCGGGATGTTCACGTGCTCGACCAGGTTCGCGATCGCGGACCAGTCCGCGTGCCCGGAGTACGCCTGTGTCGCGGTCCGACCGTGCAAACCGATCGCCGCGGCACCGGAGTCCTCGGCGATCCGCCCGGCGTCCAGGTAGGTCTGGTGATCGGGGTCGATCCCGATCCGCGTCTTCATCGTCACGGGTACGCCGTACGGCGTCGCCGCGTGCACCGCGGAACGGAGGATGGCGCCGAGCAGGTTCCGTTTCCAGGGCAGTGCGGCACCGCCGCCCTTGCGCGTCACCTTCGGCACCGGGCAGCCGAAGTTCAGGTCGATGTGCGCGACGCCGTACTGGTCGCACAAGATCTGCACCGCGCGCCCGATGTAGGTCGGGTCCACGCCGTACAGCTGCACCGAGCGCACGGTCTCGCGCGGGTCGAACGTCAGCATGTCGAGCGACTTCTGGTCGCCCTCGACGATGCCGCGCGACGTGATCATCTCGCACACGTACAGCCCGGCGCCCTGCTCGGCGCACAGCCGCCGGTACGCCGCGTTCGTGATGCCGGCCATCGGCGCCAGCACCACGGGCGTGTCGATCGTGAGATTGCCCAACTTCACCACGGTCAGGCCTTCGTCACGAGCACCTGGCCGTTGCCGGAAACCTGTGCTTTGTAGGGCTGTACGGCGTTCGCGGTCGTCGTGACGTCGCACGCGATCGGCTCGCCGGAATGCTTGACGACGGCAACGTCGTCCATCGTGCAGGTCACCTTGGCGGCGTCCGTGGCGGTCCGCAGTACGGCGTCGAGGACCTTCGCCTTGACGATCGCGACCGAGGCGGAGGTGAACTTGTACGACGCGGTGTACTGCTTCGCGTCGACGGTCAGCGTCCCGGTGTACGGCTTGCCCGCGTAGGTGACCGTGCAGGTCAGCTCGTGCTGACCGGGGCTTTCGACCTTGCTGATCCCCGGGCAGTTCACACTCGTCTTTGCGGCCTTGCCCGCGGTGACCTGCGCCTGCTTGGCGATCGCGAACGTGATCCGCTCTGCGAGCGGCGCATCCGACTCCGGCTCGCCGGTGACCTTCGGCGTCGGCCACGGCTTCGACGGCGTCGGCAGCGGCGTCAGCGTCGGCGTGGAAGCGGTCGGGATCGGCTCGGTCGACGGCGTCGTCGCCGAAGACGGCCCAGACGACGTACCAGGGCTCGGCGAGCTCTTCGGCTCGCTGTCCGAGCACGCCGTCAGCACCACGAGCCCCAGCACCGCCGCGCCGGCGGCCACACCTTGTGACCAGCGCATCGTCAGCAGCCCACCAGACGCTGCGCCAGGTACCCGGTGACCTCGGTCAGCGCGATCCGTTCCTGCTTCATCGAGTCGCGCTCGCGGATCGTGACGGCCTGGTCCTCAAGGGTGTCGAAGTCGACGGTGATGCAGTACGGCGTACCGATCTCGTCCTGGCGACGGTACCGGCGGCCGATCGCGCCGGCGTCGTCGAAGTCGACGTTCCAGTTCTGCCGCAGCTCACCGGCGAGATCGCGGGCCTTCGGCGACAGGTCGGCGTTGCGCGACAGCGGCAGGACGGCGGCCTTGACCGGCGCGAGCCGCGGGTCGAAGCGCAGCACGGTGCGCTTGTCGACGCCGCCCTTGGCGTTCGGGGCCTCGTCCTCGGTGTAGGCGTCGAGGAGGAACGCCAGCACGTTGCGGGTCAGGCCGGCCGCCGGCTCGATGACGTACGGCGTCCAGCGCTCGCCCTTCTCCTGGTCGAAGTACGACAGGTCGGCGCCGGAGTGCTTGGAGTGCGTGGTGAGGTCGAAGTCGGTGCGGTTCGCGATGCCCTCGAGCTCGTCGAACTCCTTGCCGCCGAAGTTGAACCGGTACTCGATGTCGACGGTGCGCTTGGAGTAATGGCTCAGCTTCTCCTTCGGGTGCTCGTAGAACCGCATGTTGTCCGGGTTCAGGCCGAGGCCGGTGTACCAGTCCCAGCGCGCCTTCAGCCAGTACTCGTGCCACTCCTCGTCCGAGCCGGGCGCGACGAAGAACTCCATCTCCATCTGCTCGAACTCGCGGGTCCGGAAGATGAAGTTGCCCGGGGTGATCTCGTTGCGGAAGCTCTTGCCGACCTGGGCGATGCCGAACGGCGGCTTCTTCCGGGCGGTGCCCATTACGTTCGCGAAGTTGATGAAGATGCCCTGCGCGGTCTCCGGCCGCAGGTAGTGCAGCCCTTCCTCGGACTCGACCGGGCCGAGATAGGTCTTCAGCAGGCCGTTGAACATCCGCGGCTCGGTGAAGGTGCCCCGGTTGCCGCAGTTCGGGCAGCTGATCTCGGCCAGCGTGACGGTCTCGGGGTCCTTGTTCTTCCGCCGGGCGAAGTCCTCGCGCAGGTGGTCGTCACGGAATCGCTTGTGGCAGGACTGGCACTCGGTCAGCGGGTCGACGAACTCGGCCAGGTGCCCGGAGGCCTCCCAGACCGGCGTCGGCAGGATCACCGAGGAGTCCAGGCCGACGATGTCGTCGCGGCCGGTGACCATCGTCCGCCACCACTGGGTGCGGATGTTGTTCTTCAGCTCGACGCCGAGCGGTCCGTAGTCCCAGGCCGACTTGGTACCGCCGTAGATCTCGCCGCACGGGTAGACGAAGCCCCTCCGCTTGCTGAGGCTGACGACGGCATCGACGGTTTCCACGGGCACGGTTCGACTCCACAACGAGGACAACGACAGGTACTGGTCACACTACGGAAGTCACCAGGCTAGCGGTCCCGGGCGCCCGGCATCGAATCCGCGTCAGACCGGCAGATCCTCGTACGCCGTCGGCTCGTCGATCGCCTGCGACAGCAGCGGCACCGCGGTCAGCTTCACGTCGTACGGCGACAGCGCCCGCCGGTAGCTGCCGATGTTCTCGAACTCCAGCGTCAGCGCGAGTAACTCGGGGTCGTCGACATTCCGCCCCACCCGCGCCGCGACGAAGCCTTTCTGCTGCTCCAGCACGTCCACCGCGGCCCGGACCCGCTCCCCGAACCCGGCCTGGTCGTCCTCGCCCACGCGGAACCTGATCACCACGAACACGCGGTTAACACTAGGGCCTGGAAGAATGGGGTCATGAGTACCCCCAGCAGTCCGTTGCGGCAGCGGATCACGAAGATCAGTTATCCGTACGTGGCGAAGCTGCACGCTGCGCCCAAGTTGACGTTGCCGGGGATCACTCTGGTGCTGGCCCTGGTCGGAGTCTTCGCTCCGGTCCCGGTCGGGGTGCCGGCGCTCGTCCTGCTCGCACTGTTGCTGGCCTGGCTGGCGTTCTTGTCGTGGCCGGTGGTGACGACCGGTCCGCGCTTCCTGCGGATCTTCTCGATCCTGGTGATTCTGCTGTTCGCGGCGTCCCGGATCGCAACCGGCTGATTCAGGCCGGCCGATCCGGCCGGGCTGGATATCAGGCCGCCTTCAGTCCGAGCGCGGTCAGCCGGTCGCGGAGCCAGGTCAGCTCTCGGGCTAGCCGTTTCGCCAACCCCTGCTGCGATCTGGGGACCCGTGGCCACACGTACACCTCGGACTCCAGGTGGTGTGTCAGCGGATGACCGCCGCCCACCAGCCTGGTCAGGCACTCGTCCAGTACGCCGGTTGTCGCGCTCAGCGGATCCGGTGGCGCCGCATGTGCCGCGAGGTGGGCATGCATGCGCCAGGCAGCGTGGCCTGACAGCTGGTGGCTTTGCGCCAAATCGTCGACGCCCGGTCCACCCCACTCACGCACCTGGCGCAGGTACTTCGGCGTACCGAGCTGACCGAGGACGTACCGACCGGGCCCGTCCGACGGGTTGACGAGGGTCGGCGCCACGGACAGCTGCGCCTTGACCACGTCGACTCCCGAACGCCACAGCAGCTCGAACGACTCGGCCGGATCCTCGTACTGCACGGCCAGATGGCACGTGTCGAGTCCCAGTCCGATCCGTGACGTACCGCCGTCCGGGCTCGAATAGCGGTCCAGCCAGGCGGCGGCCTGACCGATCATCTCGAGGACGCAGCCCGGCTCGGTCTCCATCGCGATCCGGATCGTCCGCCCGGTCCTGGTCTCGGTACGTTCGAGATGCTGCTCGACGCGGTCGATCGCCGCGCGCGCGGCCCGGTTGCGGTCCTTCGACCAAGGCACCCGCCAGCCGAGCGGCACGGTCGAGATCGAGCCGTACGGCGCATCGCTCGGGAGCAACTCGGCGAGCACGTCGATCAGGTCCAGCGTGTAGCGCAGGCGTTCGGGTTCGGTCCAGTCCGGGCAGTACAGCTTGCTGCCGACGACCTTCTCGGTGAACAGCGCGTGCGGCGTGCCGTTCAGCGTGACGACCTCGAGTTTGTTGCGGCGCAGGGCGCGCCGGAGCTTGCTGAGCGCGGCCGGCGAGTTCGCCAGCCGGTCGGCGAGCCGATGCGGGAACCACAGGCCGATACTCAGCACCGGTACGCCGAGGTGCGCGCGGACCTTGCCCGCACAGCCGTCGAGCGTCGCGACGAGTTCGTCCAGCTCCGCGGCCGGATGCACCGTCGCGCAGTATCCGAGCCGGACGATCGATCCGTCCCGATGACGGAACCTCATCAGCCCTCCTCACCCCGCGCGGGCACCGAAAGTAGTTGCTACCCAACTCTCAGTGACCTATCAGCAGAGTAGACAGTGGGAGGGTCAAGCGGAAGTGCTGATTTTCGGTTCAGCCCTGTCCTGGCTCCCGCGAGCGATCGGCGACCGCCATCGCCGCGAGGGCGGTGGTGAGCGGCACGGCGGCGATGATGCCGAGGCTGCCGACCAGGCCGCGGACCACCTCCATCGCCACCGGCTCGGTGGACAGGACCGCCGTCCCCGGGAGGTCCTGGATCGCGAAGACCAGCAACACCGGCAGCGCGGCACCGGCATAGGCGAGGACCAGCGTGTTGACCACCGACGCGACGTGCGTACGGCCGATCCGCAGACCGGCACTCATCAGCTCACGCCGACTGGCAGACGGGTTCGCGGCCGACAACTCCCAGACCGCGGCGGCCTGAGTGACCGTCACGTCGTCGAGAACACCGAGCGCGCCGATCACCATGCCGGCCACCAGCAGCCCGGTCAGGTCGATGCCGGGCACCAGCGCCTTGGCCCCGGAAGCCCCCTCGGACGCCAGACCGCTCAACTGGCAGAACTTGGTGAAGAACCAGCCCAGCACGACGGTCAGGCCGAGCGCGGCGACCGTCCCGGACAACGCGATCGAACTCTCGGCGTTGATGCCATGGGTCAGGAACAGCGCAATCGCCATGATCACGGCGCCGCCGACCACCGCGACCAGCAACGCGTTCTCGCCCTTCAAGATCGCGGGCAGGATGAACTGTGTCAGCATCACCGCGGTCACCCCGAGCGCGATCAGCGCCGCGAAACCTCGCCAACGCGACAGTGCGACCACCGCGATCGCGAAGATCCCCGCGAGCACCAGGAGCGGCTTCGTGCGATCGTGGTCGACGTACGAGTAGCGCTCGGCCGGCGTCGGCGCGTCCTGGACCCCGAGCATGATCGACTGCCCGACCTTGATCGGGATCGTCGTCTGATCCGACTTCGGGATCTGGATCGGGACCTCGGCACCCTGGTCCGGACCGGCGGTCAGGCGGACGGTGGCCTCGTCACACTGATCCTTCTCGTTCGGGCAGGCCGCGATCGCCGTGACCTCACCGCGCGCGGTGGCGGTCTGGTACGCCGCCACCTTCACGTCGCCGCCCGGCCACATCCCCACCATCAGCACCACGGCGGTGAGCAGCATCGGGACGAGGACGGCGGCAACCACGATCCGCACCCGGCGGGCGACGATCGCGTCGGAGTTCACCACCGAGGTGTCGACCAGGTGCTCCCCGTGACCATGCCCGTGACCATGCCCGTGACCATGCCCATGACCATGACCCTGCCCGAGCCCGCGCCTGGGACCGGCGGCGAGCCGCTCGGGGTCCGCGGGAATGCCGAGGGTCTTCCGGAGGTTGCCCTTACGGTCGGCACGTCGCCTCCCGACGTTGCGGCTGGCCATGCGATGAACTCCCTGTTTTGACAATCATCTCCAGTTAAATGAAAATGATTGTCATGAGATTCGGTCTTCGAGCAGCTGTCGCCGGCGCCACCGCCCTGGCCGCCCTCACCCTCGCCGGGTGCGGCGACTCCGCCAACTCCTCCGGTGGCGGCAAGCTCGACGTCGTCGCATCGTTCTACCCGCTCGAGTTCATCGCCCGCACAGTGGGGGGTGACGCGGTCGACGTGACCACGCTGACCGCTCCCGGCGTCGAGCCGCACGACCTCGAGCTGACACCGAAGCAGGTCGGCGCGATCGCGGAGGCGAAGCTGGTCCTGTTCGAGAAGAACGTGCAGCCCGCCGTCGACGAGGCCGTCGAGCAGAACGCGAAGGACGCCGGCTTCGACGTCGCCCCGGCCGCCCAGCTCGAGGACACCGGCGCCGACTTCGAGGAGCACGAGGACGGCGCCGAGGAGGCCGCGCACACCGAGGACGGCAAGGATCTCGACCCGCACTTCTGGCTCGACCCGGTGCGGTACGCCGCGGTCGTCAGGGCCGTCGAGGACCGGCTGGCGAGTATCGACAGCGCCAACGCCGCCGGGTACCACGAGCGCGCGAAGGGTCTGCTCGACCAACTCGGTGCGCTCGACACGGAGTACCGGACCGGTCTGGCGAACTGCAAGCTGACAACGTTCGTGACCAGCCATGAGGCGTTCGCCTACCTGGCGAAGCGATACGGTCTGACGATGGTCGGGATCGCCGGATTCACTCCGGACGCAGAGCCGGCCCCGGCCCGGATCAAGGAGGTCCAGGACATCGTGAAGGCTCAGCACGTGACGACCATCTTCTCCGAGGAGCTGGTCAGTCCGAAGGTGGCCAAGACGATCGCGCGCGACGTCGGCGTCCAGACCGCCGTACTGAGCCCCATCGAGGGCCTGTCGGACGCCAACTCGCAGGAGACCTACCTGACGCTGATGCGGAAGAACCTCCAGGAGCTACGGAAAGCGAACGGCTGCTCGTGACAGAAGAAACTGCCAAGGCCGTCCAAGTCACCGATCTCTCGGTCGACCTGGGCGGTCGTCTGGTGTTGCGGTGCATCGACCTGCGGATCCGCCAGGGCGAGGTGGTCGCCGTGCTCGGGACCAACGGCTCCGGCAAGTCGACGCTGATCAAGACCGTGGTGGGGTTGCTCCCCGCGGCCCGTGGTGAGGTCCGGCTGTTCGGGACGCCGGTGCCGAAGTTCCGCGACTGGCGCCGCGTCGGGTACGTGCCGCAGCGCATCACCGCGGCCGGCGGCGTACCGGCCACGGTGTACGAGGTGGTCTCGTCCGGGCTGCTGTCGAAGCGGCGGCTGTTCACGCCCCTCGGTGCCGCGGGCAAGCAGGCCATCGAGGAGGCGCTGGCGGTCGTCGACATGGCCGACCGCCGCAAGGACGCGGTGGCCGAGCTGTCCGGCGGCCAGCAGCAGCGGGTACTGATCGCGCGCGCACTCGTCTCCGGCCCGGAGTTACTGATCCTCGACGAGCCGACCGCCGGTGTGGACCTGGCCAGCCAGCAGATCTTCGCCGACGCGATCCGGGAGCGGGTCGCGCGCGGTACGACGGTGGTGATGGTCAGCCACGACCTCGGCCCGATGGACGAGCTGATCGACCGCTCGGTCGTGTTGCGCCGCGGCCGGATCGTGTACGACGGTCCGCCGCACGCCTCCCAGACGCACGCCCACGTCCACCACTCGCACACCGACGACGAACCAGGCTGGCTGTCCTGATGACACTCTTCGAGCTCGAGTTCATGCAGCGCGCGCTGATCGCCGGGCTGCTCACCGGCCTGTCGGCGCCGGCGATCGGGACGTACCTGGTGCAGCGGCGGCTGTCGTTGATGGGCGACGGCATCGGCCACATCGCGATCACCGGCGTGGCGCTCGGTCTGCTGACCGGCAGTGCGCCGGTACTGACCGCCATCATCGTCTCGATCGCCGGAGCGACCGCCATCGAGCTGGTCCGCGCCCGCGGCAAGGCCACTGGTGACGTGGCGCTCGCACTGCTCTTCTACGGCGGCATCGCGGGCGGCGTATTGCTCATCGGCCTCGCAGGCCAAGGCGCGGCCACGCTGAACACCTACCTGTTCGGTTCACTCACCACGGTCTCCCAGAGCGACCTGTACGTCGTGGTCGGCCTGGCCGTCGCCGTACTGGTTGTAGCGATCGGCCTGGGTCCCCAGCTGTTCGCCGTCTGCCAGGACGAGGAGTTCGCCCGTACGACGGGACTCCGGGTCCAGCTGCTCAACCTGGTGATCGCCGTGATGGCCGCGGTCACCGTGACGGTCGCAATGCGCACTGTCGGCCTGTTGCTGGTCAGTGCGCTCATGGTGGTCCCGGTGGCGACGGCGCAGCAGTTGACGCGGTCGTTCCGCAGTACGTTCGTCACCGCGTGCGTGATCGGTGTGGTCGCGTGCCTCGCCGGCATCATCACGTCGTACAACGCCGATGTGGCGCCGGGCGCAACGATCGTGGTCCTCGCACTGGCCGGGTTCGTGGTGGCCGCCGTGGTGGGGACGCTGCTGCGAAGGCGGTCCGGCCGGGCGCGACCGCTGGCGGACGAGGAGCCGGAGGTCGGCGTACCGGCGCCGGAGCCGCATGTGGTCAGCAGCGGGCATCCGCACGCGCACAACCCGGAGTGCGGCCACCAGAAGGTGGAGCACGGGGACCACGTCGACTACGTGCACGACGGGCACCTGCACGCGGCGCACGGCGATCACTGGGACGAGCATTGACCGGCACCGAGGGGTCGACACGACACGGCAAGAGGTTGCTGACTTCTGAGACAATTGAGGCGGTCGGCAACAGGACAGGAGGAACGGTGGCAATCGGAACACGCTCGACCCGTCAGCGCGCGGCGGTCGCGCACGCGCTCGACAAGATCGACGACTTCCGGACCGCCCAGGAGATCCACCAGGAGCTCCGGTCCGCCGGCGAAGCCGTCGGCCTGACCACCGTCTACCGCACCCTGCAGGCGCTCGCGGACTCCCGTGAGGTCGACGTACTGCGCACCGCCGACGGCGAAACGGCGTACCGGCGCTGCTCGAAGGGACACCACCACCATCTCGTCTGCCGCAGCTGCGGGCGCACCGTCGAAGTGGAGGGCCCGGCCGTCGAGCGGTGGGCCGACAAGGTCGCGGCCGAGCACGGGTACGCCGACATCAGCCACACGCTGGAGATCTTCGGCACCTGCCTGGCCTGCCAAGAGCAGTAGGTCTTACCTGTGACCCAGGTCACTTTGCCTTCGAGTGCGCTCGAAGGCATACCGTCGTGGACATGACCACCACCTCGCTGTCCACCGGAGCTGATCAGCGCGCCGCGATCGCCGCGTACGGGTCCGCGCTGGAGCCGGTGGATCCGGAGCTGCTCTCGCTGCTGGAGCTGCCCGACGACCTGCCCGACCGACTGTCGATCGCCGAGGCCGCCGAACTCACCGGTCTGACCGCGCACACCCTGCGGTACTACGAGCGGATCGGCCTGGTCGACGTGCACCGCGACGCCGCCGGGTACCGCAGCTACGACCGGCGCGCGATGGCGCGGATCGTGTTCATCAGCCGGCTGCGCGCCTCCGGGATGTCGATCAGCACGATCAGCCACTACCTGGAGCTCGTCCGGCAGGGCGACCAGACCGAGCCGCAGCGGCTCGCTCTGATGCAGCAGCACCGGGGCGGGATCCAGCGGCAGCTGCGGGAGCTGCAACTCGCGCTGGCTGTCACCGACTACAAGATCGGCGTGTACGGCGGCAGCGCGGCGCCGTAATCCGCCACCGCACCACCGCACCACCACTACCGCACCGCAACTCGGCGTTCACGCACGTCCGGTGGCGGAGCCATGTCTTCTTCGATGGGAGCTTCGATGAAACTGCTGGGTCAGCAAGGAGCCGAGGTCAGCGACCTCGGTCTGGGGTGTATGGGGATGAGCTTCGCCTACGGCGCGGCCGACGAGGGCGAGTCGGTCGCCACGCTGCACCGCGCGCTCGACCTCGGGGTCACGTTCCTCGACACCGCGGACATCTACGGATTCGGCGCCAACGAGGAGCTGATCGGCCGGACGATCGCGGGCCGTCGCGACGACGTCTTTCTGGCGACGAAGTTCGGTATCACCGGCGATCCGCTGCAACCCGAGACGCGTGGGTTCAACGGGTCGCCGGAGTACGTCCGCTCGGCGATCGACGCGTCGTTGCGTCGGCTCGGCGTCGACCACGTGGATCTGTACTACCAGCACCGGATGGACCCCGCCGTACCGGTTGAGGAGACGATCGGCGCGATGTCCGAGCTCGTTTCGGCGGGGAAGGTTCGGTACCTCGGGGTGTCCGAGGCGTCGGCGGAGACGATCCGGCGCGCACACTCGGTGCACCCGCTGACCGCCGTACAGTCCGAGTGGTCGCTGTTCAGCCGTGACATCGAGGAGTCGGTGCTGCCGGTCTGCCGTGAGCTCGGTATCGGGATCGTGCCGTACTCGCCGCTCGGGCGCGGCCTGCTCACCGGCGCGCTGCCCGCGGACCTCGCGGCGGACGACTATCGGCGTACGCTCCCCCGCTTCGCCGCCCCGAACCTGACCGCGAACCTTGCGCTGGTCGCGGAGATCCGGGCGGTGCGGTACGACGCGACGCCGGCGCAGGTCGCACTCGCGTGGCTCCTTGCGCAGGGCAACGATGTGGTGCCGATTCCGGGAACCAAGCGGCGCCGGTATCTCGAGGACAATGTCGCGGCGCTCGGGATCTCGTTGGCTGCGGACGACGTACGGGCGCTGGCGAAACTGACGCCGGTGGGTGATCGGTACGCCGATATGAGCTGGGTGGCTGGGGAAACCGCGGCCTTGTAGTGATAGAATCTGCCGCAGTAAGCCTTCCGTACCGGAATCTTCCGGCGGGAGGCTTTTCTGCGTTTTCGTTACTGCTCAGCTGCTCTGGTCTGCTGGTGAGGGAGAGGTATGTCTGATCTTGTGGTGCGCCGGGTCGAGGGTTCCGACCGTGCGGTGATGGAGCGGTTGTGGTTGATGTTTCGCCACGACCTGTCCGAGTTCCAGGGGCAGTTGCCGCAGCCCGACGGTAGTTATCGCAGTGAGTGGCTGGAGAACGTGCTGACCGGGCATCCGGAGTGGGCCGGGTATCTGGTGTCGCTGGGCGAGAACCCGGTCGGCTTCTGTTTCATGCGCGCGCTGCAGCAGCCGGTGCATGTGCTGAACGCGTTCTTCATGGTGCGGCCGGTACGACGCAGCGGGTACGGTCTCCGGGCCGTCCAGGAGGTGCTGTCGCACCACCCGGGGCCGTGCGAGGTCGCGTTCCAAGGCAACAACGAGAAGGCAGTCCGCTTCTGGCAACGCGTCGCTACCGAAATCGCCGGCGATGTCTGGACCCAGCAACCCCGCCCCATCGCCGGCAACCCCGACGCGACCCCCGACCTCTGGATCTCCTTCAAGGTCTGACGTCGCGCCGGGCCGGCGATCAGAAGACGACGACCGAGCGGAGGACGTCGCCGTGATGCATCTTGGCGAAGGCGTCCTCCACCTCGTCCAGCGCGATCGTCTCGGAGACGAAGCGGTCGAGCGGCAGCCGGCCTTGCAGGTGCAGATCGATCAGCATCGGGAAGTCGCGGCTCGGCAGACAGTCGCCGTACCAGCTCGACTTCAGCGAACCGCCGCGGCCGAAGAAGTCCAGCAGCGGCATCTCCAGCCGCATCTCCGGGGTCGGTACGCCGACGAGCACCACGGTGCCGGCCAGGTCGCGGGCGTAGAACGCCTGCTTCCAGGTTTCGGGCCGGCCGACCGCGTCGATCACCACGTCGGCGCCGAAGCCACCGGTCAGCTCCTGTACGGCCGCGACGACGCCGTCGTGGTCGAGTCCCTTGGCGTTGATCGTGTGCGTCGCACCGAGCTCCTGGGCGGTGGCGAGCTTGCGTTCGTCGAGGTCGATCGCGATCACCTTCGCCGCCCCGGCGAGACGTGCGCCGACGACCGACGCCGTACCGACACCGCCCGAACCGATCACCGCGACACTGTCTCCGCGGCCGACGTTGCCCGTGTTCAGCGCGGCGCCGAGGCCGGCCATCACGCCGCAACCGAGCAGCCCCGCGACCTCCGGCTTCGCAGCCGGGTCGACCTTCGTACACTGGCCGGCCGCGACCAGTGTCTTCTCCGCGAACGCGCCGATGCCGAGCGCAGGGCTCAGCTCGGTACCGTCCGCGAGCGTCATCTTCTGCTGCGCGTTGTGCGTGTTGAAGCAGTACCAGGGACGGCCGCGCAGACAGGCGCGGCAGCCGCCGCAGACGGCCCGCCAGTTCAGCACGACGAAGTCACCCGGCTGGACGTCGGTGACACCCGCGCCCACCGATTCCACGATGCCCGCGGCCTCGTGCCCGAGCAGGAACGGGAACTCGTCGTTGATGCCGCCGTCCCGGTAGTGCAGGTCGGTATGGCAGACGCCGCACGCCTGCACCTGCACGACCGCCTCCCCCGGAC
This sequence comes from Kribbella sp. NPDC048915, assembly GCF_040649595.1. Taxonomy (NCBI): domain Bacteria; kingdom Bacillati; phylum Actinomycetota; class Actinomycetes; order Propionibacteriales; family Kribbellaceae; genus Kribbella; species Kribbella sp. NPDC048915. The sequence continues at coordinate 35,561 of NZ_JBEZFT010000061.1, forward strand.
CAGGGTCCGGGATCGTGATCTCTTCGATCGACACCGGCGCACCCTTGGCCGCCGCCACCACACCACGCACCGTCTGAACCATGACCCGAACCTAATCGCCCCCGCCCCCACCCGCCAGCACCGGCGCGTCGCCCGCCCCGCCACCACCACCCGCCCATGCCCAGGCCCCGCCCGCCCCGCGCCACCCCCGCCCCACCGTCGACACCACCGCCCGCCCATGCCCAGGCCCCGCCTGCCCCACGCCACCACCTCCGCCCGCCGGCCACGCCGCCGCCTCGCCCGCGCCACCGCGCGGACGACTTCGCGCGCACGACTTTGTGCATGGGATCCGTACTTTTTCGCCGTGGAAGTACGGATCTCATGCACAAAGAACAAGGGCGGCGGCCCGCGCCATCGCCGCGCCCAGGCCCCGCCTGCCCCACGCCACCACCTCCGCCCGCCGGCCACGCCGCGCCCCACCAGCCGCCCCGCCGCGGACCCGGTCGCCCCGACGCGCGGACGACTTCGCGCGAACGACTTTGTGCATGGGATCCGTACTTTTTCGCCGTGGAAGTACGGATCTCATGCACAAAGAAGGGCGGTGTCCACCGGTTGGGGGACAAGGTGTCCGCCGGGCGGGTCTCCCCGCGGAGGGTGGTCCGGCGCGAGAGTTGAGGCATGGAGAAGGACAACGCAGTGCGGGTACGCGGCCTCGTCAAGCGGTATCCGGACAAGGTCGCGGTCGACGGTGTCGACCTGGACATTCACCGGGGCGAGGTGTTCGCCCTGCTCGGGCCGAACGGGGCCGGCAAAACGACGACCACGGAGATTCTGGAGGGGTATCGCCGGGCCGACGAGGGCGAGGTCAGCGTGCTGGGGGTCGATCCGGCGCACGGTGATCGGTACTGGCGGGCACGGCTCGGGATCGTCGCGCAGACGACGCGTGACGAGGCGGTACTGTCCGTCGCCGAGATCGTGTCGCACTTCGCCGGGTACTACCCGAATCCGCGCGACCCCGACGAGGTGATCGCCTCGGTCGGGCTGGTGGAGAAGCGCAAGACGCGGGTCCGCAACCTGTCCGGCGGGCAGCGACGCCGGCTGGATGTCGCGCTCGGCGTGATCGGCAACCCGGAGTTGCTGTTCCTGGACGAGCCGACGACCGGGTTCGACCCGGAGGCGCGCCGGCAGTTCTGGACGCTGATCGAGGACCTCCGCACGGACGGCACCACGATTCTGCTCACCACCCATTACCTCGACGAGGCCGAGCATCTGGCCGATCGGGTCGGTGTGATCGCGGACGGCCGGATGGTCGAGGTCGCGACGCCGGAGACCCTCGGCGGCCGCGGCGCCCGCACCGCGCGAGTGTCCTGGCTGAGCGCGGACGGGCCGCGCGAGATCCGTACCGATCGACCGACCGCCGAGGTGGCGCGGCTGCTGAGCGAGTTCGGCGGCGAGGTCCCCGAGCTGCAGGTACGGCGGCCGAGCCTCGAAGACATCTACCTCGAACTGATCGGGTCGGTGGAAACCGCTCCGGAACCGGAAGGAGTGCTGCAGTGAGCGCCGTACTGCCGTCGCCGTTGAAGGTCGGCCTGTCCCGCACCGGGATCGAGGTGAAGGAGTTCTTCCGCGAGCGCGAGCAGCTGATCTTCACGTTCTTCTTCCCGATCATCTTCCTGGCCATCTTCTCGGCCGTGTTCAGCGGCACCGAGTTCGGCGGCGGCGTCACCGCGGCGACATACTTCACGCCCGGGATGATTGCCTCCGGCATCTTCCTGACGAGTTTCCAGTCGCTGGCCATCGCGATCGCGATCGAGCGCGACCAGGACGTGCTGAAACGGCTCCGCGGTACGCCGATGTCGCCGCAGTCGTACTTCATCGGGAAGATCGGCATGGTGCTGGTCACCTCGGTGCTGCAGTTCACGCTGCTGCTGGTGATCGCGGGCCTGGTGCTCGGTGTGGACATCCCGACCGAGCCGACGAAGTGGTTGCACTTCCTGTGGATCTTCATCCTCGGTACGGCGTCCGGGTCGGTACTCGGCATCGCGTTCTCGGTCGTACCGAAGTCCGGCCGCGCGGCGTCGGCCGTGGTGACACCGGTTGTCCTGTTGCTGCAGTTCATCTCCGGTGTGTACTTCGTGTACAGCAGCCTGCCCTCGTGGATGCAGAACGTGGCCGAGGTGTTCCCGCTGAAGTGGCTCGCGCAAGGGATGCGGTCGGTGTTCCTGCCGGACGGGTTCGAGGTGAACGAACCGGGCGGGTCCTGGCAACTCGGGACCGGCGCGATCGTGCTCACCGTGTGGCTGCTCGTCGGTCTGTTCCTCGCCCAGCGGCTGTTCCGCTGGACCCGCCGGGACGCGGGCTGATGGATCGGCCTCCCGGCCTCCCTGAGCGGCGCGACGTCGTGCCGCCGGAGGGGCCGGTCTGGAGCGGGCCTCGTCTGTGGGTCCTCCTGTGGAGGAAGATGGAGTCCGTGGAGAACACGAACTGTGGCGCCGGTCGGCCGGTGTGGGCCCGCACGCTGGTCGGATGGCACATCGTGTTCTGGGCGCTGCTCGGGACCACGCTCGGCCTGTCGTTCCTCGGCGGGTTGAGTACGACCCGGCAGGCGGTCTTCGTAGGCGCAGCGGTGGTCCTCGGAGCGGCGTACCAGTTCGTCGGTCTGCCCGCGATCCGGTCGCGCCGGCTGATCCCGTCGTACCTGTATCGGCTGGTGATGATCGCGTCGCTGATGGTGATGATCGCGATCTATCCGCAGTCGGTGTTCCTGATGTTCATCGCGTCGGCGCAGATCTGGCTGCTCAGCGAGGACATTCGCGAGGGCATCGGGCTCAGCGTGCTGCTGGTGGTCGGCGTCGGTACGGCGCAGTTGTGGAACGCGGGATGGGGCTGGGACGCGTTCTGGGGAATCCTGCCGTGGATGCTGGTCAGTCTCGTGGTCAGCCTGCTGTTCGGGATCTGGATCGAGAAGGTGATCACCCAGAGCCAGCAGCGCGCCGAGCTGATCGAGCAACTCGAGGCCGCGCGGGACGAGCTCGCCGAGGCGCATCACAGCGCCGGCGTGATGGCTGAGCGGGAGCGGATGGCGCGGGAGATCCACGACACGCTCGCGCAAGGCATGACCAGCATCGTGATGCTGTCCCAGGCGGCGTCGGCCGAACTGTCGCGCGGCGGGACGTCGGGAGCGGCGGCCCGGCTCGCGGCGATCGAGGACACCGCGCGGGAGAATCTCGCCGAGGCGCGGGCGTTGGTTGCCGCATTCACCCCGGTTGCGTTGTCGGAGGCAACTTTGACCGAGGTACTGCGGCGGCAGGCGGAGCGGTTCGCGGCCGAGACGGGAGTCGACGTACGGGTGTCGCTGGACCTGCCGGACGACGAGGTCGCCGCGCTGCCGCAGGCGCAACAGGTGGTGCTGCTGCGGTCCGCGCAGGAGGCGCTGGCGAACGTCCGCAAGCACGCCGCCGCCACGCAGGTACTGATCACACTCGGCCTGTCGGACGACGGGGTGTGGATCGAGATCCGGGACGACGGGTCCGGGTTCACGCCGGGAGCGGAGTACGGCGGATTCGGGCTGAACGCGATGCGCGGACGGGTCGAGGAGTCCGGCGGCACGGTCGAGGTGGAGAGTACGCCGGGGCACGGTACCCGGGTCCAGGTCCTGATGCCGGCTGTACAGGAGGATGCGTGATTCAGGTTCTGGTGGTCGACGACCACCCCGTCGTACGGTCCGGGCTGAGCGGCATGCTCGCCGTGACCGACGACATCCGTGTGGTCGGCGAGGCCGGTGACGGTTCGGAGGCTCTGGCGCTGGTCGAGTCCACGCGGCCGGACGTCGTTCTGATGGATCTGCGGATGCCCCGGATGGACGGCGTCGCCGCGACCGAGGCGATCGTGTCCGGGTACCCGTCGACGCGGGTGCTGGTGCTGACGACTTACGACACCGACACGGAGATCCTGCGCGCGGTCGAGGCCGGCGCGGCCGGATACCTGCTCAAGGACACGCCGCACGCCGACCTGCTGAACGGGATCCGCGCGGCGGCGCGCGGCGAGACCGTCCTCGCGCCACCGGTTGCGGCGCGGCTGATGTCACGGCTCCGTACCCCGGCGCCGCCCGCCGCCGCGCAACCGTCACCGCGCGAACTCGAGGTGCTGGCGGCCGTTGCTCGTGGGCTCAGTAATGCCGAGATCGGGCGGGAGTTGTTCATCGGCGAGGCGACGGTGAAGACACATCTGCAGCGACTGTTCGCCAAGCTGGACGTGGACGACCGGACCCGCGCGGTCACCGTGGCGATCGAACGCGGGCTGCTGCCGTCGCCTCGGCGCTAAGCCTTTACCGCTCCTGGGTTGTGTCCGGTGCGTCTGGGTGGTCAGCGGTCCTCGGTGTCGCGCGATCAGCGCTCTTGGGTCGTCTCCGGGGCGCCGCGCATCAGGCGGAGGCGCGGGTCCTGGACGCCGTTGCCGCCGTTGCTGCCGGCTTGCTGATCCGCGGCGCGGTCGCCGGTCTGCTCGGTGTGTTGGGTCGGGTTGGTGCCAGCCCTTACCGCGTTCGCCAACTCGGCCATGCGGATCGCCTCGTCCACGCCGTACTGCGCGCTAGCGTGTACGTCGTACATCCGGGCGTCGATGCCCTCGCGTACGTCGGCGATGCCCGCGCGGGTTCCTTGCAGGTCCTGCCGGAGCGCGTTGCTGGTGTCGCGGACCGCGGCCGAGTGCCGGCCCTCACCGACCGCGTGCGTCTGCATCTCGAACTCCGACGCCGTCCGCCGCGCGCTGTCGAGCCGGTCGAACGCCACCTTCAGCCCGGCGTCCGCCCCCGTGGTCAGCCCGCGGAGGTGCTGCAGCCTGTCGCGCAGTCCCTCAGACGCCTCCGACCGGCCGTACTCCGGGAACTGCTCGAGCGCGTCGACGTCACGCAGCGCCTGGTCGAGGTACGCCGTACTGCGGCCGAGGTCGTCGTGGAACTCCGTCAACTCGCGCTGCGCGGCACCGATGCGCGACGCAAGATCCCCCGCGTCGGCCTGCGCGGAACCGAACGAGCGCCGTACCTGGGTGTCGGCGTCGCTCCAGCGCTCCATCGAGTAGCGGTCCTCGCTGCCCTGCGCCACCCGGCCCGTCTCGGCGGCCTCCTGCTCGGCCATCTCCACGCGCCGCGCGCCGACGTCCAGCGACTCGACGTCCTCCAGGCGGCGCACCAGAAGGCGGTCGAACTCCGGGCCGCTCAGGGAGTGCGCGACATTGTCCAGCGTCGCGCGGGCCCGGTTCATCGCCTGGGCGATCTGGTCGGTGAGGATCGCGATGTCGCGCTCGTTCGCCATCAGTGCTGGTCCTTCGCTCCGTCCGCGGCTTAGCCGGGGTCTGCTGACTGGTCTGGTTCTGCTGGTTGGCCTGGTTCTATTGGTTGGCCGGGCGCTGGTTGTCCGTGGTGTGCTGGTTGGCCGGGGTCGCGGCGCGAGCGCGGGCCTCGGCGGCCAGGCGGTCGTCCTCGGACAGTCCGGCGCGCAACTGCTCGGCCACCCTGCGAACCTGCTCGCGTGCGGCCTGTAGTTCGCGTTCCACGCTCTGCTGCGGGGTCTCGCCCGTCGGCTGGTCCGCCACCTGCATCTCCCGTTCATGTCGTTGACACTTGCAACGAGACTAGACGTTGCCGGGTCGACCTTCGGTTCCGTGTCCACCGGTCTTCCGGTTCGGATTTTGGTGAACCTTGGTCAGCTTTGCTGAGCGCCAGGTTGTGCGTGGCGGTCGGTTCCGGCGTGGTTACTGGTTGGGCACCGGGTTCGGCACCGCGCCGCCGTACCGTCGGTCCCGCTGCGCGTAGAGCTCGATCGCCCGCCACAGATCGCGGCGATCGAAGTCCGGCCACAGTGTGTCGAGGAACACCATTTCGGCGTACGCGAGCTGCCAAACGAGGAAGTTGCTCGTGCGCTGCTCCCCCGACGAGCGGACGAACAGGTCGACCTCGGGGATGTCCGGCGCATACAGGTGTTTGGCGACCGTTTGCTCGGTGATGCGATCCGGCCTGAGTTTGCCCTCGGCAACCTCCCGCGCGATCGACCGCATTGCGTCCGCGAGCTCCGCCCGCCCGCCGTAGTTCACGCAGAACTGCAGCGTGATCACGTCGTTGTCCTTGGTCCGCTCCTGCGCGTACTCCAGCTCGTCGATCACGCTCTTCCACAACCGCGGCCGCCGCCCGGACCACACCACCCGGACCCCCATCGCGTCCAGCTCGTCCCGCCGCCGGTGGATCACCTCACGGTTGAACCCCATCAGGAACCGCACTTCGTCGGGCGAGCGGCTCCAGTTCTCGGTCGAGAACGCGTACGCCGAGATGTACTTCACCCCGATCTCGATCCCGCCCTTGATGACGTCCAGCAACGACGCCTCGCCCGCCTTGTGCCCCTCGGTCCGCGGCAACCCCCGCTGCTTCGCCCACCGCCCGTTCCCGTCCATCACGATCGCCACATGCCGAGGCACCAGTTCCTTCGGCACCGCCGGCGGCCGAGCCCCGGACGGATGCGGCTCCGGCGGAACCACCACCTTCTCTCCCCGCCCCGACGACACACCCCGACCCCGACGACGCCCAATAGGAGACATACCCCGCAGTCTTCCACCCCCACATCCCCCGCCCGCCGCGAGCCCACCTTCACGCCGCCCCACCGCCACTTTGTGCACCAGATCCGTACTTTCCGCGCCAAGAAGTACGGATCTGGTGCACAAAGTGAGCCCGTCAGCAGCGCTCCCCCTGTGGATAGCCCGCCCCACCGACACTCTCCGTATGCCACCCTTTACACCAAGCGCACTCAGAACGGAGCCCCACTCATGCCCCGCCGCCCGGCCCTCACCACCGCAGCCGCCCTCAGCACCCTCTTCCTGCTGACCGCCTGCCAGAACCCCTCACCCGAGGCCGGCCAGCCGAATACGACTCCGATAGCCACGAGCACAGCGCCAACCGCCACACCCGCGGTCACATCCCCCGCAGCGCCCGCCTGGACCCCGAAGCAGCGAGCCGCAATCACAGCTGCCAAGGCGCGGTACGCAGTCGCGATGGCTGCGATCGATCGAACCTTCATGAACCCTGCCGGGCTCGACCGACCAACTCTGGAGAAGGCCGGCATCAGTGGCGAGTGGATCATCACGGTCGTTGACCAGGCCAGAACGCTGGAGCGCAACGGCTTGTACGTCACCGGAAGAGTCACCATCGCAACATTCGCCGTAACTTCCGTGAATCTGCAGCAAGAGCAACCGGAGGTCGTGCTCCTCAACTGCCTCGACTATTCGAAGCAGGTCATGAGATACAGGAGCAACGGGAAACCGGCACAATCCGCTCCTGGGACCGAAACCCGACGCCAAGTCGCGTCACATCTTCGTTTTGCTCCGAGCCCGGCCGGCAAGAAGATGTGGTTCTTCATCACCGACGAGGACAAAGGGCCATGCTGATGCTGAAGGTAGCGAGAGTCGGTTGGTTCTGTGTTGTCGGCTGTCTGCTGAGCACGATCATCTGCGTCGGAAACGCAGCGGGATTTCGACCGCCACCCGGCCCTCCGCCTGGTCCAGGTTACGGGCTCTTCACAGTTGAGGGTGTAGCGGCGAGCGGCGCGTCGGTCCCGGAGTAGGTGTCGAGGTCTCCCGAGGATGGAGGTTCCTACGCCGCCCAT
>NZ_JBEZFT010000062.1:0-42031 GCF_040649595.1 Kribbella sp. NPDC048915
GGCGCTGCCGTCCACAATCGCGTCGTACGCCCCACGCTCCGCGAACAGCAGCACGCTGATCAGCGTCAGCGCCAGCAGGATCAGCCAGGTCGAACTACACCAAGGCCCTGAACGACGCGCTGTTTCACAACGCGTTGTGGCTGACGATGCTGTTCGTCCTCGGCTCGGCGATCATCGGGCAGAACTTCCTCGGTTTCGCGCTGGCCTGGATCCTGCGGCGCACCCGTCCGGCGGTCCGCCGTACCGTCGAAGGGCTCACGCTGCTGGCGTGGATCCTGCCGTCGACGGTGGTCGCGTACCTGTGGGTCGCGTTCTTCGACCGCGACGGCGGCACGCTGAACGGCATCCTCGGTACGCCGGGCACAGCCTGGCTGATCGACTACCCGATGGCCTGTCTCGTCGTGTTCAACACCTGGCGCGGTACGGCGTTCTCGATGATGCTCTACTCGTCCGCACTGCAGGCCGTACCACCGTCGCAGCTGGAGTCCGCGCGGATGGTCGGCGCCTCGGGCTGGCAGACGTTGCGGGACGTGGTCTTTCCGCACATCCGCGGCCATGTCCTCACCAACACGCTGCTGATCTCGCTGTGGACGGCCAACGACTTCTCGCCGTTCCTGCTCACCAAAGGCGGGCCGAACCACGAGTCCGAGACGGTGCCGGTGTACATCTACAACGTCGCGCTGCAGGGCGGTGAGCTCGGGTACTCGTCGGCCATCTCGTTCCTGCTGCTGATCGCGAACCTGCTGGTCTCGCTGGTGTACCTGCGGCTGCTCAGGAGGCGCGCATGAGCTCGCGTTCGTTGCCGGCGACCCCTGCTTACGTCGTCCGGCGGATCGGGTTCTACGTCCTGATCTGCGCGATCACACTGTTCTTCGCCGTCCCGATGCTGTGGATCGCGTCCGCGCCCTTCGACGCCTCGCCGGGGCTGGGCGTGCACTGGCCGGACTGGACGCTGGAGAACGTCCGGAAGACGCTCGACCACCCGTATGCGATGCATTCGATGGTCAACTCGCTGCTGATCTGCGTAACGACCGCGGTGGCGGTGACCGCGTTCGCCGCGTTGGCGTCGTACGCGTTGTCCCGGGTCCGGATCCCCGGCCGGGACGGGCTGCTCTACGGACTGCTGCTGTTGTCCTCGGTGGTCACCGGGACGGCGGCGATGGTGCCGATCTTCGTGATGATGTTCCAGCTCGGGCTGATCGACTCCCGGTTCGGTGTCGCCCTGGTGATGACCGGCGGTCTGCTGCCGGCGGCGATCTTCATCCTGAAGGACTTCGTCGACGCGGTCCCGAAGTCGTACGAGGAGTCCGCGCGGGTCTTTGGCGCCTCCACCGGCCAGATCCTGCGGGACGTCGTACTCCCGGTCGCGCGGCCCGGCCTGGCCACGATCCTGGTCTGGGCGTTCGTCAACTCCTGGGGCAACTTCCTGGTGCCCTTCCTGCTCATCCGGTCGATCGAGAAGCAGCCCGGTGCGGTGCTGATGCAGACCCTCACCGACGAAGGTGGCAGCGTGAACCTGCAGGTGCTGCCGGTCTTCTCGCTGTTGTTCTCGATCCCGGTCGTCGTGCTGTACCTGCTGGTGAACTCGCGTTACGGGTTCCGCTTCCACGGAGGGATCAAGAGCTGATGGCGGGCATCGACATCGAAGGCCTCGCAACCGTCTACCCGAACGGCGTCCGCGCCGTCGACGGGCTGGACCTGCACGTGGCCGACGGCGAGTTCTTCGCCCTGCTCGGTCCGTCCGGCTGCGGCAAGACCACGCTGCTGCGGACGATCGCCGGTCTGGAGTCCGCGTCCGAAGGCACGATCCGGATCGACGCCGCCGATGTGACCCGGACCGAGCCCGGCAAGCGCGGCGTCGCGATGGTCTTCCAGGACTACGCGCTCTTCCCGCACATGAGCGTCGCCGAGAACATCACCTACCCGTTGAAGGTACGACGGGTAGCACCGGCCACCCGTACTGAGACGGCTACGCGGACGGCCGCCGAGCTCTCGCTGGCGGGCCTGCTCGAACGCAAGCCCGGTCAGTTGTCCGGTGGTCAGCAGCAGCGGGTTGCGCTGGCGCGTGCGATCGCCTCCGAGGGCAAAGTGCTGCTGCTCGACGAGCCCCTGTCGAACCTGGACGCGCGGCTGCGGCTCGAGGCCCGCACCTTCCTGAAGAAGCTGCAGCGCGATCTGGGCATCACCACGGTCTTCGTCACCCACGACCAGGCCGAGGCACTCGCTCTGGCCGACCGGATCGCTGTGATGGAGAACGGAAAGCTCCGCCAACTGGGGTCGCCGCGTGAGGTGTTCGCCCGGCCCGCCAACACCTTCGTGGCGAACTTCATCGGGTCGACGCCGATGAACCTCCTCCCGGGGAAGGTCCTGGGTTCGCCCAGTTCGAACGGCTCCGACGCGTCCATCGGCTCGGTCGCCGTGGCCGGCGGTTCGTTGCCTGCAGCGACTTTCTCGGTCCCGGCGGACGCCTCGGTCACGGTCGGCATCCGGCCCGAGTACCTGACGCTCTCGACCGGCGATGTCGCCGGCCCGGCCCTCCGCGGCGAGGTTGTGGTCGCCGAGAACCTCGGCACCCAGTCGCTCGTCACCGTCGACTGCGCCGGCACCCTGATCGGCGTAACGGTCCCCGAAGAGACCGAACCAACCCCCGGCACCCCGGTCTCGCTGACCGCCCCCGCCACCCGAGTCCTCCTCTACACCGACCACACCGGCGAACTCATCACCTCCCAGCCCACCCCCGTCGCGTGACCCACCCGCGGTGCGCGTGACCTGGGGTTCGTCCGCAGCCGGCCGTCCGTCAGGCCGGTCGGCTGCCGGTCCATCCGGCGGGATCAGCAGCAGCTCGCTCGGCCGCGCGTTGAACCTTTCGTTCGGCCGTCCTCGCAGCAGTTCAACCAACAGCAGGGAGATCGTCTGATGGCCGTCACGTCGTACCGTCGACGCTGGACTCTCGACGACCGCGCCGAGTCGGTCTGGCACTCACTCCCCGTCGACGTCCCGGCCGACTGCCCCGGCCTCCTCGTCACCCTCACCGTCCCACCGGTCGAGGGCGCCGTCATCGACATCGGCTGCGAAGGCGCGTCCGGCTGGCGCGGGTGGTCCGGCGGCGCGCGCCGTACGTTCGCGATCACCCCCGACGCGGCAACCCCCGGCTACGTTCCCGGCCCCCTCGAACCCGGCACCTGGTGGGTGGTCCTCGGCCTCCACCGCCTCCCGGTCGAAGGTGTCGAGCTCCTCGTCGAAGCAGTCACCGGCACGGTCGACACCATCCCCGGTCTCTCCGAGTACGTCGACGCGTCAGCCGCGATCACTGCACCTCCGCGCCCACCACGCCGTACCCTCCCCGCCGCGTCCGGCCTGAAATGGATCGCCGGCGACTTCCACGCCCACTCGCTCCACTCCGACGGTTCCACCCCGATCGCCAACCTCGCCGGTCTCGGTGTCTCGGCCGGCCTCGACGTACTCGCCGTCACCGACCACAACACTGTTGCTCATCACCCCGAACTCCCAGGTCTCAGCAAGCGCTTCGGCATCGGCCTCATTCCCGGCCAGGAAGTCACCACCGACACCGGCCACGCGAACGCCTTCGGCGAGATCGGCCCGATCGACTTTCGCCGACCCGCCGCCACCTGGGTCTCCGAAGTCGCACGCCGCGGCGGCCTGCTCTCGATCAACCACCCGCTCGGCGGCGACTGCTCCTGGCGCCACCCGCTCCCCGAACACCCACCGCTCGCCGAAATCTGGCACTCGTCCTGGCTCGATCACACCTGGGGTGGTCCGGTCGCGTGGTGGGAGGCCTGGGGCCTCGAAGGCACCACCCCCATCGGCGGCAGCGACTGGCACAACCCGACGTCCTTCATGCCGCCCGGCTCCCCCACCACCTGGATCGCGGTCGACGCCACCGCCGAAGGTCCCGACGAACTGCCCGCAGCCACCCTCGAAGCCCTGGCCGCCGGCCGAACCGCCCTCTCCTGGTCCTACACCGCCCCCGTCCTCGTCCGAGCCGACGACGAGCTCATCGCCCTGGACGCCCCCAACACCCTCGCCCTCTCCCCCGACGGCACCCGCCACCCGGTCCGCAACGCCCAGACCCACCTCCCGGCCACCCCCGGCCCCCACCTCCTGATAACCCACACCGGTCAGATCCTCTCCACCTGCACCTAGCCAGTAGTTCAAGCGCTCGGCCGCGGCCAAGAGGAACCAGGCATGGCCCCGGCTTACTCAGCCAGTGCGTCCAGTTGTTCCAGGAGCCATCGCGGCCCGATGGTCTTCGCGCCGAGCGGCTCCACGCGGTCCCGCAGGCCGCGATCGGCGGTGACCACGGTGACCTCACGCTGATGGGCTTGACCAACGACCTCCGCGGTCACACTCACGATCGTGTCGTCTCCGGACCCCGCCGCAAGCACCACCCGAACCCGACCGGTCTCCGGCGCACCGTTCCCCGACACCGCCCGGCAAGCCGCCCCCTCAAGGACGACAACCACGTCCGTGTCCGGCGATTGCTCCTGCCAAACCGCAAGCCGAGTCAGCAGCCTCCGAGCTGCCCCTACCCGATCCCGCCACCACCCGTCCGGCCGCGACCCCACCACATTCGCGCCATCAACAACCACCACCCGGCTCCGCGGCTCGTCCACCACCCCAGTCTGCCCGTACGCATGCGCACCGCACAGGCCGACCACGAGTCATCGCCGCGGTACCCGCCCTACCACCGTCGCGCGTGCGGCTGTGGCTAGCCGTGGTGGAGCCCTACCCCAGGCTGGTCGCGGCGACCGAGGAAGCAGCGGGCGCCGGTCGCACAGAGGTGGTCAGTCGAGGAGCCAGCCGTTGCGTTCGGCTATTTGTAGTGCGTCGGAGCGGGTGTGGGCGCCGGTTTTGCCGATCGCCGACCAGAGGCGGGTACGGACGACGCGCTCGGACACGTCGAGCTTCTGGGCGATCCGCGCGATCGAGCCGCCGTCGCGCGCGGCGCGGAGGGTGTCTGTCTCGTCGGAGTCGAGCGGGGTCTCGGAGTAGCGGAGGTTCTCGGCCGCGAGGTTCGCGTCGACCACGCGGAGTCCGAGGTGCACCCGGCGCACGGCGTCCGCCAACTGCGGAGCAGGCGTGTTCTTCAGCGCGATGCCTTTGGCGCCCGCGTCCAGTCCGCGTCGCGTATGGACCGGCCGTCCGTACGTCGTCAGCATCACGACTCGGCACTCCGGCATCGACGTACGCAACTTGGTGGTGACGGTGATGCTGTCCTTGCCCGGACCGGCCGCGTCGAGCAGCGCAACGTTCGCCCGGTACTTCTTCGCGGCACCGACGACGTCGTCGGATCGGTTGAGCTCGGCAACGATCTCCAGATCGCGCTCACGCTCCAGACCGCTACGAAGCAAGCCTCGGCTGAGGATCTGGTCGTCAACCAGCAGCAGCCGAATCGGGTCGGGCAAGCGAGCCTCCGAGGTCAGCGTCCGGGCGCCGGGGAAGTACGTCCGGGAACATGAGCAGTACTCGGTTCCCGATCATGGAGCGCCCTGCCGCAAGCCGTCCACATCAACGCGGCATCTCTACCAGATTGCGACCAGATCGCGACCACTCCAGGACTCGCCTCGGCGATCGGACGAGCTCCGTCAGACGGGACCGGCTCGTGCGGCCGCGGTCAGCGTTGGGCGTGCCACGCGGAGGTCGAGCGAGACCGACACCTCGACAGTCACTGAGCCGGCAGAGATCGCACACTCCGTGAGTTGCACGTCGTTCAGCACGGCTACCCGAACCGCTGCCGCACACGGCGTTGGGTTCGGCCCGGTAGTGGCGGCGGGCGGATCGGTCAGGAACCGGGCGGCGCTGAGGGCGGTCAGGTCGGCCGCGGCGGCGAGCTTGTGGCGCGCAGTGGAGATTGCGGACCACAGGATGGCTGCGGTCAGCGCCGTCAGGATCAGGACGGCGGCGAAGAGGCTGTGGAGTGTGGCGCTGCCTCGTTCGGAACGGGTCATGAGGTCTCCGGTTCGGCTTGGAGGGTGGCCGTCGCCTTGAGGCGTGCCGGTGTGATGGCGCTGAGCAACGGTGGGCCGTCGGCAGGTGCGGCCGTGACCGTGACTGTGATGTCCGATGCGTTGCGCTTGATGTCGATCGTCCCTGTCGGCACGGTGCGATGACCGAGCGCCTTGGCTTGCTCGGGGGACTCTCCGCGTGCGACCGCCCGGGCGACGTCACGCGCGGCATCGATGCAGCGGATGTTCAGGACGACCAGTCCGATGGACCAGACGCCGAGGAGCAGAAACGAAACCAGCACCGGAAGCGCCAGCGCCAGCTCAGCGGTGACGGCGCCACGCTCGCGGTTCTTCCTCCTTGCGGCGCTGGGTCTGGAGGCGGATGGGGTGGGGCGCATGAGGTGGTTGAACATCAGGCTCCTTGGAGTGGCGGCCGGCCGAGGAAGGGGCATCGACCGGCCGCCGGTTCAGCGGTCGCCGGAACGGGACGACGGACCGGGCTGTCGGGGACGACGGCGGGAGGGCTCCGGCGGTCAGATTTGTACGCCCTCCACGCCCGCAAGGGACAAGCCGTAGTTGATGAGCTTCTTGAGCATCTCCGACATTCCCGAGGATCTCAGCAGCGCAACGAGTATGCCGCCGAAACCACAGGCGCCGACGATGATGACGGCGTACTCGGCGGTGATGGCTCCTCGGTCGGAGTTGGCCTGGAGGCTGCGCATGCGAAGGGGGCGCAGTGCCTTGGCGCGTAGCCGGCGGACGCCTGCTCTTCCAAGGGCGAGTCCACCGAGGGGGCGGCGGGCAAGGACACGGCGGTCGCCGGCGGGGCCGTCACCGGCTGGGAGATCGACTGCTGATGGGTGGAACGTCGGGAACTCGGGTGTGTTGGTGGACAGGCTTGGGGTTGCGGTGGGGTGAGGGGAACTGATCGTGGTTGGCGGCATTGACATGGGGGCTCTCCTGCGGGGTTCGGCGCTGATGCTCGGGGTGTTGTTGGTAAAGGTGCCGTTGTCGGATCGCCTTTGTGGCAACGGGTTTTGGGTTGTGGATGAACGTCAGGGACGGAGCAGGCTGGGGATCAGGGCATCGGCGATCGTGGGGACGATCGAGAGCAGGACGAAGGCTGGGAGGAAGCAGAGGCCGACTGGGAGGGTGGCCCGGGACTCTGCGGATCGGGCTTGTTGGTCTGCGGCGTGGTGGTGGGCGCGGCGGGTTTCGTCGGCGAGGTGTTCGAGGGTCTTGGAGAGTGGGGCGCCGGAGCGCAGGGAGCGGGAGATCGCTCTCGCCATGGGGGCGCAGGACGGCTCTGTGCGTAGGTGAGCCCAGGCAGTGGTGGGGTCGGCGCCCAGGGCCAGGTGGTGGGCGATCTTGGTGAAGATGTCGGCGAGTGGACCTGGCAGAGCGTCGGCTACGAGCTTCAGTGCTTGTTGAGGTGGGCGGCCTGATTTGAGGCACGCGGTCAGCAGGTCGATCGCGAGTGGGAGATCGCGCGCGATCCGGGCGCGTCGTTGTCTGGTGCCGGCCGGTTCCAAGCGGGCCAGGGCTTTCGGGATGGCGAAGTACGCGATGACGACGGGGATCAATCCCCAGGGGAGACCGAGGAGCGCGAGTGCACCCAGTCCGGTGCCCGTGGCGGCCAGGCGGTGGGCGCGTGGGAGTTCGGGGCGGGCTCGGGGCTTGAGTGGAGTGAGGCGTCGGAGGCCTGGGCGCGGGGGCAACAGGAGATAGGTGCTGAGGGCAACTGCTAAGGCGGCTGTGAACGTGTGGAGCATGCGAGTCCCATGTGCGGGTCAGTGCGGACAGATGGAGTGCGGGCGCTGGACAGGCGGGTGGTCCACTGGAGGCCGGCTGCTGTCAGCGCTAGGCCTGTGGTTAGGCAGAGCCAGCCGGGTGGGGTGGTGGTGAGGAAGGTGAGTGGGTCGGCTCCGAGGAAGTAGCCGATGGTGATACCGAAGGCTGGGAGAGTGGCGAGGATTCGGGCGGTGGAGCGGGCACCGGCGAGGCTGGATTGGGTTTGGCGGTGGATGGATTCGTCGGCTCGGAGGGAGTCGGCGAGGCGTTCGGTGAGGGTGGCGAAGGCGGCTCCGGACTCTTCGGTGACGCGCCAGGCGGCTGCCAGTGCGCGGAGGCCGGCGGTGCCGGGGGTGGTCGCGGCTCGGGCGAGGGCGGTGGGGACGTCGGCGCCGAGTTTGGCTGCGGCGTGGATGGGGGCGAAGTCGGGGCTGATGGACGCCGCACCTTCCAGGGCTGCGATGGGTGGGCGCCCCGCCGTGAGGTCGGCGGCCAGTACGTCCAGGGCTTCGACGATGTTCGCGCGGCGGGCTGCGATGAGTTGCTGGCGGCGGTGGATCGTGCGTTGGTGGGCGATCAGCGCCAGCACGGCGGCGATGGCGAGGGTCGAGACGAGAGCTTGCGGACCTAGGGCGGCTGTGGCTACGGCCGTTGCGGGGATGAAGAGCCAGGTTCGGGAGAGGCGGGTTCGGGGGTGGCGGCTCGGGCGTGGGACGTGGGGCGGGGTGGTTGCGACTCCTTCCGTGGTGGGTTGAGGACGTTCGGCAGCGCGGGTGGTCAGGCGGTGGAGGCCAGGTGAGCGGGGTGGGACGGCGAGGGTGCAGGCGATGAGGCTCAGCAGGGCCGCGAGGAGCGCTGAGTTCATGCCGCGCCAGCAGGGGCGGTCGGCGGCACGGCAGGCGATAGGCGGGTCGTAGGTGTGGGGGCGGCAGGCGCCAGGCGGGTGGTTGTCGGGGCGGTAGTTGTGGGGTGGGTGGTTGGTGCGTGGGGTTTGGTGAAGATGCCGGCGGTGGGGTGGAGAGTTTGAGTGTTGTCGGGGTGGAAGGTGACGGCGGGGTGGGTGGTCAACGGGGCGTTGGAGGGTTTGGTGAGGGTGTGGATTTCGGCGATGCGGCGGTGGCCGGCGGGGGTGCGGGTCAGGTGGATGACGGCGTGGACAGCGCTGGCGGCTTGGCTGTGGACTGCGGTTGGCGTGAGGCCGGCCAGGGCACCCAGAGCCTCGAGGCGGGCGGGGACGTCGGCGGCTGAGTTGGCGTGGATGGTGCCGCAGCCGCCTTCGTGGCCGGTGTTCAGTGCGGTGAGGAGATCCACGACTTCGGCGCCCCGCACTTCGCCGACGACGAGGCGGTCGGGGCGCATGCGGAGGGCTTGACGGACGAGGTCGCGCAGGGAGATCTCGCCGGAGCCTTCGATGTTGGGTGGTCGGGCCTCCAGACGAACCACGTGCGGGTGGTCGGGGCGGAGCTCGTTGGCGTCCTCGACCAGGACGATGCGTTCGGCGGGATTGACCAAGGAGAGCAGGGAATTCAGCAGTGTGGTCTTGCCGGTGCCGGTGCCGCCGCTGATGAGGAAGGCCAGGCGGGACTCGAGGAGGTCGTGGAGAATCGCGACGCCGGCGGGTGGCAGAGCGCCGGCGGTGACGAGGTCGTCGAGGGTGAAGACCTTGCGGGACGGGACCCGGAGGGACAGGCAGGTGCCCGGGGCTGCGATCGGGGCGAGGACGGCGTGGAAGCGGGTGCCGTCGGCGAGCCGCGCGTCGACGTACGGCGTGGAGTCGTCGAGCCGGCGCCCCGCTGCCGCGGCGAGGCGGGTGGCGAGGCGGCGGATCGCGGACTCGTCGCCGGTGCGGATGGCGACGAACTCGAGGCCGTGGCCGCGGTCGATGTAGACCTCGTCGGGGCCGTTGACGAGGATGTCGGTGACGCCCGGCTCGGCGAGCAGACTGTCCAGCGGCCCGGCTCCCAAGGCTTCTCGGCGGAGGGCGGTGACCACGGCGAGGACCATGGAGTCGCCGCAGACCGTACCGTCGGCGCGGAGGGCTGCTGCTACGTGGGCTGGTGACGGCTCGACGCCGGTGAGGGCGAGCGTGCTGCGGACGCGGTCGAGGAGATCGGCCGGAACGGCGGTCGTGGTCATGTGAACGCCTGCCTCGTGAGGTTCGCGGGTTCGACAGTTGCCAGGTGCGGATTCGTGAAGAGGTCGAGGACCTCGTTGGCCGTGCGGGTCAGCGAGCTCCGGGGAGTCAGCGGGAAATGGCCTTCGTTGATGGCGGCGGGCAGGGATCGATCCAGAGCGAGAGTCGTTGCCAAAGGCAAATTCAGATAGGTGGCCACATCGGCGGGTGCGATCGCTGCCTGCGCGGCACGCGGGATTACCCGCAGGTCGCCGGCGACCGAGCGGAGCGGACCTGCCAGGCGTTTGGCGGCGGCCAGCGAGCGGACGTCGCCGGGGACCACCAGCAGCGTGGCAGTGGCGCGGATGAACCCTTCCTCGACGGTCGGGTCCGGGCGGCGGGGCAGGTCGAGGACCACCAGATCAGCGCTGCGTTGGGCAGCGCTGATGACGGAACTCATCGTGTCGGGTGGCAGAACGGTGACGTCCGAGCGATCCCAGGACAGCACCGACAGGCCGTCGACCGACGGGAGTGCGGAGCGGAGCGCGGCGGCACTGATTCGCCCTGAGGCATTGATGAGTTTGGGCCAGCGGTCGCCCGGCGAACGCTCGATTCCGAGGGCCAGCTCGATCCCACCGCCCAAGGGATCGCCGTCGACGAGCATCGTGCGGAGGCCGCGGCGATTCCCGAGAACGGCAACCGCCGACGCCAGCGTCGTTGCCCCTGCTCCCCCACAGCCACCGACGAAGGCGAGGGTGACGGCGGTGCGCGAGACACCGTCCAAAGCGTCGGACAACTTACCCGCCAGCAGCGGCTCGTCGTCGGGCAGTCGGCAGACGGCATCGGCGCCGACGTCGAAGGCGCAGCGGTAGAGGTCGTCGCCATCGGTCGCCGACCCCACGACGATCACGCCGGGACGCTGCGTGGGGTGAACGCGCGCGAGCGGCTGGGCCAGGTCGCGGCCGACGACGACCAAGGAACAGGCGTGCCAGCTGCGCCGCAGACCCTGCAGATGCGGCTCGACCAGTGGGGTCACGGACGCGGCCGCGGCCAGCCGGAGCAGGTCGTCGAGCAACGCCTCGTCATTAGTTGCCAGGAGCACCGATGCGGTGGGTGGGTTCGTGTCCATACCTAGAACATGCCGTTGCCGGGTCGCTGCCGGGAACGCGACCGGATCCCTGTGGACAAAGGGCTGTCGGGTTTCCGTCAGCAGCGGGAACCCGCCACGACGAGCCCGCGACCAATCCGCCGGTAGCGGTTACGGTACCTTTCGAAGCGTCTTTCTCTAATGCCACCCGGACCGCTTCCGTCCCATCGCTCCGGAGGAACCTGATGAGTCGATTGCGCACACTCGCCGCGACGGCCACGGTCGCGGCCACCGCCTTGATCACCGCCGCCGGCGTCTCCCTCGCCACCCCGGACACGACCGCCGACGCAGCCACCGCGGCGCCACAAGCGGTCGGCGGAGGCGTCAAGACGGCGTACTTCACCCAGTGGGGGATCTACGCCAACGCGTTCTATCCCAAGAACCTGGTCAGCACCGGCGCCGCCGCGAAGCTCGACTTCCTGAACTACGCGTTCGCGAGCATCCACCCGACCGACCACACCTGCTTCATGGCCAACAAGGCCGCGTCGCAAGACGAGAACAACCCGAACGCCGGCGACGGCGCGGGGGACGCCTTCGCCGACTACGGCAAGTCGTACGGCGCAGACATCAGCGTCGACGGTGTCGGCGACGTGTGGAACCAGCCGATCCAGGGCAACTTCAACCAGCTCAAGAAGCTCAAGGCGCAGTACCCGAACCTGAAGATCCTGATCTCGATCGGCGGCTGGACGTACAGCAAGTACTTCTCCGACGCGGCCGCCACCGACGCCAAGCGCAAGACCTTCGTGAGCTCGTGCGTGAACATGTTCCTCAAGGGTGACCTGCCGGTGATCGACGGATTCGGCGGTCTCGGTACGGCGGCCGGCATCTTCGACGGGATCGACATCGACTGGGAGTACCCGGGTTCGCCGAACGGTCACGTCGGCAACCACTACAGCCCGGCCGACAAGCAGAACTTCACGCTGCTGCTGGCCGAGTTCCGCGCGCAGCTCGACGCCTACGGCGCGCAGACCGGCAAGAGGTACTACCTGACCGCCGCGACGCCGGCCGGCCAGGACAAGATCGCCACGATCGAGACCGACAAGATCGGGCAGTACCTCGACTACAACAACGTG
The DNA here is from genome assembly GCF_040649595.1 of Kribbella sp. NPDC048915. Classification (NCBI taxonomy): domain Bacteria; kingdom Bacillati; phylum Actinomycetota; class Actinomycetes; order Propionibacteriales; family Kribbellaceae; genus Kribbella; species Kribbella sp. NPDC048915. The sequence goes on from NZ_JBEZFT010000062.1 coordinate 12,091, forward strand.
ATGACGTACGACATGCACGGTGGCTGGGAGGCCACCGGCCCGACGAACTTCCAGGATCCGTTGTACACGGCAGCGGACGACCCGAGTGACCCGATTCCGCCGGGTCAGAGCAAGTACTCGGTCGACTCGGCAGTGCAAGCATGGACCACCGGCGATCCGGCGTACGGCATCCCGGGTGGGTTCCCGGCGAACAAGCTGACGATCGGGTATCCGTTCTACTACAGGGGATGGAAGGGCGTTCCGGCCACGGCGAACGGGAAGTACCAGCCAGCCACCGGACCGGCCGACGGGCATGCGCTCAGTGGCAATGTGCCGGGTGTCTCGTTCTACAAGGAGCTCGTCGGGTTCGTCGACAACCCGTCGTCGACGTACTTCGACGAGGCCACGAAGTCGTCGTGGTTCTACAGCAACGGCACGTTCTGGTCCGGTGACAACGCCCAGTCGATCAAGGCGAAGGCCGATTACCAGCACTGCAACGGCCTGGCCGGCGCGATGATGTACTCCCTCGAGGCACTGGACCCGAGCGTCACCCTCTTCAACCACGTCGTCAACGCAGTCGACGCCGAAACCACCGACTGCAGCGGCCAACCCACCACGCCGCCCACAACGCCGCCCACAACCCCTCCGACGACACCCCCGACCACTCCGCCTACCACACCGCCCACCACACCGCCGACCACTCCGCCGACCACTCCGCCGACCACACCGCCGACCACTCCGCCCGGTACGGCGACCCCGTGGGCGCCCAACACGGCGTACGCGACCGGCGCGCTCGTGACGTACGGCGGGCTCACCTACAGGTGCATCCAGAGCCACACCTCCCTGACCGGCTGGGAGCCACCGAACGTCCCCGCGCTCTGGGGACGGGTCTGATCACGTACCGCCCACTGATCGGAGCATCATGAAACGCATCTCTCTGGCGATAGCGGCCGCAGTCGCTGTCGTCGTCGCCCTCCTGACTGCACAAGCAGCCAACGCAGCAGGTGTCACCGCCAGCTTCACCAAGGTGTCCGACTGGGGCAGCGGGTTCGAGGGGAAGGTGACCGTTACGAACGGCACCACCAGCTCGCTCAGCACCTGGAGCGTCGCCCTCGACTTCCCGTCCGGCTACACCGTCAGCTCGACCTGGGACGCCAACCACACCAGCAGCGGGCAGACGCACACCTTCACACCGCCCAACTGGGCCAGTCCGCTCGCTCCCGGCGCGTCGGTCACCTTCGGCTTCAACGGCAGCCCGGGCAACTTCCCCGGTCTCGCCGCCTGTCGTCTGAACGGCGGGTCCTGCTCAGGCGGAGGTGGCGGCACCGTGCCCGGCGCACCAACCGGCCTGGCCGGTACGTCGACCGCGTCGTCGGTGAACCTCACGTGGTCGGCCGCGTCCGGAGCAACCAGCTACAACGTCTACCGCAACGGTACGAAGGTCGGCAACCCGACTGGTACGTCGTACACGGACTCCGGACTGGCCGCGAACACGACGTACACCTACCAGGTCAGCGCGTCGAACAGCGCCGGTGAAGGTCCGAAGAGCGGATCGATCTCGGTCAAGACCGGCACCGGCGGCGGCAACACCGGCACCAAGCAGGCCGCGCCGTACCTCTACATGGGCTGGGGCGACCCGCCGAACCCGGCCACCGTGATGAACGCGACCGGCATCAAGTGGTTCACGATGGCGTTCATCCTGTCGTCGGGCGGCTGCAACCCCGCCTGGGACGGCAGCCGGCCGCTGCAGGGCAGCGCCGACGCGAACGCGATCGCCCAGATCCGCGCCGCGGGCGGTGACATCGTGCCGTCGATCGGCGGCTGGAGCGGGAACAAGCTCGGCCCGAACTGCAGTACGCCCGAGGCGCTGGCGGGCGCCTACCAGCAGGTGATCAACGCCTACAACCTGAAGGCGATCGACGTCGACATCGAGAACTCCGACGAGTTCGAGAACGAGGTGGTCCAGGACCGGATCCTGAACGCGCTGAAGATCGTCAAGCAGAACAACCCCGGCATCACCACGATCCTCACCTTCGGTACGTCGACGACCGGGCCGAACTACTGGGGCAACCGCCTGATCGAGCGGTCGAAGGCGCTGAACGCGAACATCGACATCTTCACGCTGATGCCGTTCGACTTCGGCAGCTCGAACATCTACAACGACACAGTCGGCGCGTCCCAGGGCCTGAACAACAAGCTGAAGTCGGTCTTCGGCTGGTCGACCGCGGAGGCCTACGCCCACCAGGGCATCTCCGGGATGAACGGCCTGTCCGACCAGCAGGAGCTGACCACCACCCAGACCTGGCAGAACATCACCAACTGGGCGAAGAGCAACGGACTCAGCCGGCTCGCGTTCTGGTCGGTCAACCGCGACCGCGGTTGCCCCGGCGGCGGCGTGGTGTCGAACTGCAGCGGCATCGCCCAGGCCGACTGGGACTTCACCCGCATCACCGCGGGCTTCTGAGCATCACCGCAGGATTCTGAGCAACACCTCAGGGCTGGGTGCGGTCGTCAGGACCGCACTCAGCCCGCTTTGATCGCGTCGATGATCAGGCTGTTGCGGGCCCGCTGTCCCATCGGGACCGACGGGTGCAGGCCGTCGCGGAGCAGGCGGGACAGGCGGTTCGGGCTGGAGGCCAGGTGCTCGGCCCAGCGCACGATGCGCAAGTTGTCGTAGCGCCGCTGCGCGTCCGCGAGCTGCAGGTTGATCCAGGCGCTGTTGCGCTGGTCGGCGACCTTGACGTCCGGGCCGTGCGCGGTTCGGGCCGCCTGCACGTTGACCCAGTAGACGGTCCGCTCCTCGCCGACGATCTCCATGGTCCGATCGACCTGCGCCTCGACTGCCGGCGGCGTGAAGATGTCGTTGGAACCGACCGACATCAGGATCCGGTGCGGCAGGCCGAACTCCTGCGCCCAGGCCTCGAGCGCGTCCACCGCCGGCGTCACCGGTCGGCCCGCCCAGTTGTGGACGGCGATGGTGATGCCCAGCTGGGCGAGCTGCTGGGCGAGGGCAGGGCCGTCCTGAACGCCGATGCTGTCGCCGAACATGAAGATGCCGTCGGTCTCACGGGTACGGCGGATCTGCACCTCCGGCGAGATCGCCCGCGCCTGGCGCTCCCAGGCGCCCAGCACACCGGAACCGTACGCGCCGAGCGAGAACGCCGTGGCAGCTTTGGCCTGCGGCCCGCCCGGAGCGGCCTCGGCGCCACTGGCAGCCACCGTCGATGCAGCTGCCGCGGTCCCGGCTGCGAACAGCAGCCGCCGACTCGGCCGAAACGACCCCAGACGCTTCCTCACGCACGTAAGAGTGCGTGGGAAAGCCCTCTCTCTGCAAGTCGACACCGGAAAAACGAACGAACCCTGCGCAAGTCGGCCGTTCAGCTCGACGTCACCGGGCGTGACCGCACGAACGTCCGGAACCGCTCGGCCGCGGGCGTCAACGGCGTGCTCGATCGCCACGACATTCCGATCTCACGCCGCGCCCGGACGCCGGCCAACGGAACCGACACCGCACCGCTCTCGGTCCCGCGAACCGCACCCGCCGGGAGGATCGCCACACCGAGCCCGGCCCCGACCAGACTGTCGATCGTCGCCAGGTCGGTCGCCTCGAAGGCCAACTGCGGGGTGAACCCGGCCGCACGGCACAGCCGCTCGGTCACGCCCCGGAACCCGAACCCCGGCTGCAGCCCGACGAAGGCCTCGTCCCGCGCCGACTCCAACTCGACCCGATGCCGGGACGCCAGTGGGTGGCCGGGCGGGACGTGCAGGCAGAGCCGCTGCCGCTCGAGCAGGTGCCAGCCGTACCGCTCCGGGTCAGGCCGCGGCGAGACGATCGCAATCTCGGCCTCGCCCGTCTCCAGGTCCTGGACGATGTCGTGCGCAGGCTCCTGCCGCAACTGGAACTGGACCTGCGGCGCCACCGCCCGGAACGCCTTCAGCAGGTCAGGCATCAGGCTGGTCGCGACCGAATGCAGGAAGGCCAGCCGCACGGTCCCGGACTCGGGATCCAGCAGCGCGTCGATCCGGCGCCGCGTGGTGTCGACCGCCGCAGTACTTGCCCGCGCTGCCTCCAGGACGAGCCGCCCGTACGGATTCAGCCGTACGCCGCGACGCTCGCGCTCGAACAACGGCACTCCGAACGCCCGCTCGACCCGCTGCAGCGATCGGGACAGATTCGGCTGACTCGTGCCCAACGCGGCAGCCGCCTCGGTCAAGTGTTCGGTCGCCGCGAGGACGACGAACCAGCGCAGATCCTCGACATGCATGCCGAAATCGTATCGGTTCGCGTCGATATCCACATTTTACGTATCAGAACATTGGTGCGACCGTCGAAGGCATGCACCAGTCCGTCGCCCGCCACCCCGGTTACCTCCCCGGCGACCCGCAGTACCGCAAGCTGTCCGTCGCGCTGTTCGCGGCCGGACTGGCGACCTTCGCCCTGCTCTACAGCACGCAGCCGTTGCTGCCGGAGCTCGTGGACGCGTTCCAGGTCTCCCCCGACCAGAGCGCATTCAGCGTGTCGTTCGCGACCTTCGGCCTCGGACTGGCGCTGCTGGTCGCCGGTCCCGCGTCCGAGGTCCTCGGCCGGACCAACCTGATGCGCTGGTCGGTCGCGGCGACCTCGATCTTCGCACTGGCCAGTGCATTCGCGCCGACCTGGCATCTGCTGCTCGCACTGCGCGGTCTGCAGGGCATCGCGATGGCTGGGCTTCCGGCGGTCGCCATGGCGTATCTGCGGGAAGAGGTGCATCAGGACAGCCACGCCCGCGCCAGCGGCCTCTACATTGCCGGTACGGCGGTCGGCGGCATGGCGGGTCGCCTGATCGCGGGTGGCCTGTCCGACCTCGGCGGATGGCGCGTAGCCACCGGTGGGATCGCCGTGGTCGGCGTACTGTGCGCAGCCATCGTCTGGCTCCTGCTGCCGGCCTCACGCAACTTCCAACCGAACGCCGCCCGTCCACACGACTTGCTGCGAGTACTCAAGGACCCTGCGCTGCTAGCCCTGTACGGGATCGCCGCAACGGCAGTCGGCGCGTTCGTCGCGGTGTACAACGGCGCTGTCTTCCGCCTGTCCAGTACGCCGTACCACCTGAGCGCGGGCGCTGCGGGCCTGGTCTTCTGTGTCTACTTGCTCGGATCCGCCGGGTCGGCGACCGCGGGGACGCTGGCCGACCGTTACGGACGGCGGACCGTTGTTCCGATCGGCTGCCTGATCACACTGGCCGGCGTAGCGATCACGCTGGCCGCTCCGCTGCCGCTGATCGTGCTGGGGCTGGCTGTGATGACCGCGGGCTTCTTCGCGGTGCATGGCGTGGCCAGCGGATGGGTCCCGGCGCGGGCGCATGCGAGTGGGGTCGGAACCGGTCAGGCCTCGAGCATGTACCTGTTCGCGTTCTACCTGGGCTCCTCGGTCTTCGGCGGCCTCGCGGGTACGGCGTGGAGCCGCGCGGACTGGATCGGGGTCGCGGGCGAGGCCGGCGTACTGTTCCTCGTCACGCTGGTCCTCGCGGTGCTGCTCCGGAACGTTCCCAGCCGAGTGCGAAACTAGCCAGGTGACCAAGGCGACCGATGCAGCGGACCAGTTGGGGCTTACCTACGAGGTGACCAGGCACGGCCGGGTGAACTCGTTGGAGGAAGCCGCGGCGGCACGCGGGATCGAGCCGGCGCGGCTGATCAAGACGATCGTGGTCCGATTGTCCGACGACGACTACCGTTTCGTCCTGGTCCCGGGCGACCGTGAGATCGCCTGGCCGAAACTCCGCACCCTGCTCGGGGTGAACCGGATCTCGATGCCCGACAAGGACACCGCGTTCGCCGTGACCGGCTACGTCCGCGGGACGATCACACCGCTCGGCAGCACGCATGCCTGGCCGGTGATCGCGGACGAGCGGATCACCGGCACGATCTCGATCGGCGGCGGTGACCACGGCGTCGGCATCACCGTCGACGCCGGGGCACTCACCAAGGCTCTCAACGCCACGGTGGCGGACGTCACCGATTAGGCCAGTAGACCCTGCTGGCCCGCGCGCAGGCCGGCCTGGAACCGCGTGGTGGCGTCCAAGGCCTTCAGGATGCGTTGCATTCGCCGCTCGACCGTGCGCTGCGCAACTCCCAAGCGACGGGCGATGGCCTGATCCGTCAGCCCGGCAGCGGCCAGGCATAGCAGTTGCTGATCCTCGGGCGACAACGGTCCCGCACCGGACATCGACGGCGCGAGTGGACTCGCCTGCTGCCAGAGCAGTTCGAAGAGCCGGAGCAGTGCGTCCAGGAGCCGCGACGGGCCGAGCTCCACCACCACATCCGGAGCAGTCGGCAACAGCGCCGTACGGCGATCGACGACCACCAACTGCAGCGGTACGTCGCGCAGCATCCGGCTACCGCCCATCGAACGCGCAGCAGCGAGATCACCTGGTTGAGACAGCGAGGCCATGTCGTAAATCACTCGATACGCCACGTCTGACGCGTCCGCGACGTACGGCACCCGATCCAGGACGAGTACCTCCTCCTGCGCGCACTGCTGCGCCTGGTAGAACCGCTGCGCGATCGCCTCGGCACCACGGATCACCGTGAAGGCATCCGGCTGCCGAAACTCGGCGGTCAACGCCGCAGCTCCCAGCCGGGCCTCCACAATGGCGGCCTGCTTTCGCAGCGCGAGCAACTCGACCGCGGCCTCCGGTACGGCGGGCTGGTAGCGGGCCGGACGGCCTGGCGTTCGGGACGCCAGGCCGAGCGACAACAGCGACTTGAGGTGCCGGCCCACGCGGTTGGCCGGCCACTCGACGTACGACGCCAGGTCGGTGGCTGTGGACTCCGGGCGAGCCAGAAGGGCCCGGTAGAGCTGCTCGTCCTCCGAGCAGACACCGAGCGCCTCCAGCAACGGAGCCGGTCGATAGTCGTGCATGATCAGGGCAATGAGTGCACGTGGCCGCCGACCTGGGTCGCGAACTGGTTGCCGTTCGACGCGTCCCAGTTGGTCGACCAGGTCATCGCACCGCGCAGCGACGGCCAGGGCGTGCTCGGCTTGTAGTTGCCGCACCCGGTGCCCTTGGTCAGGCAGTCGAGCGCGTTGTTGACGACCGACGGCGACACGTACCCGCTCCCGGCCGCACTCGGTGACGCCGGCAGGCCCAGGCCGACCTGGTCCGGACGCAGGCCGTTCTGGAGCATGATGCAGGCCTGTGCGGTGATGAAGTCGACGGAGCCCTGCGAGTACACCTGCCCGTCGCAGCCGTTCATCGAGCCGGAGTTGTAGTACTGCACGTTGACGATCGTCAGGATGTCCTTGATCGCCAGCGCCAGCTTGAAGTACTCGAACGACGTGCTCTGCATGTCGATCGTCTGCGGCGCCATCGTGATGACGAGTCCGCTGCCGAACTGGCTGTGCAGGGTCTGCAGTGCCTGGCCCATGTACTGCGCGTTGACGCCGTTCTCGAGGTCGATGTCGATCCCGTCGAAGCCGTACTCGCGCAGTACGGACAGTGCGCTCGACGCGAAGTTCGCGGCCGCGGTCGGGTTCGCCACCGAGATGGTGCCGTTCTGTCCGCCGACGGACAGGATGACCTTCTTGCCGGCTGCCTGCTTCGCGGCGATGTCAGCCTTGAACTGCGCGACGGTGTATCCGCCCAGCCCGGCACTGTCCAAGGTGAACGTGATGCCGCCCGGCTTGGACGGGTCAGCGTCCGCGAAGGCGACCGCGATCAGGTCGTACGCCGCCGGTACGTCGGAGATCTTCTGCACCGTTGCGCCGTTGTTGAAGTTCTGCCAGTACCCGGTGAGCACGTGCGCGGGCAGGCTGCCCACGGGCGGGTTCGTGTCACCGCCGGACGTCGTACCGGACACGGCCGGACCGTAAGGCGAGCAGTTGCCGCTCGGGTCGCATGCCCGCACCTTGAACGAGTACGTCGTCTCCGCACTCAGGCCGGTCGCGGTCCACGTGGTCACGTTGCCGACGTTCTGCGCGGATCCGGCATCGCGTACGACGTCATAGTGGTCGATACCACTGTCGTCGGACGCGGCGGACCAACTCAGCGTCAACGAGTTCGAGGTCGGGCCACTGACGGACAGCCCGCCCGGCGTCGAAGGCGGCGTGGTGTCGGGCGCTCCACCCGGACCGTCGAGGACGACGTCGTCGACCTGGTACGCCGGGAGCGCGTACCAGCTGTGGACATAGATCGTCACCGAGGTCGCGGAGGACCCGGTGGTGAACGGCACGGTCAGCTGACTCCACCCGGAGCTGGTGGTCCACGTCGACGGACCACCGTCCACACCGAGGTAGACGTTCGAGCCTTTCACCCACGCGGACAGCGTGTACGCCGTATTGGGCCGGACCGGTATCGACTGCGAACAGCGGGCGATGTCACTGCCGCTCGGGGTCGCCTGGAGGGCGTACGAACCCGAGTGCGGGGCGGAGGACGTGACACTGCCGGCCGGGCACGACCAGCCGGAGAGCGTGCCGGACTCGAAGCCGGCGTTCGTGACGAGATTCGCGGCGGCCGACGCGGAGCCGGCGGGGACCAGGAAGGCCATGACCACAGCGAGCAGGCTGATGAGGACCGCTGCCTGGGGGCGGTGTGCAGGCGGTGTCATGCCTTACAACCTGTGACCGCGCAATTACATTGTCAAGACCCTGCATAAAGTGAGAACGCTCCCACACGCAGAAAAGCGAGAATCTTTACAGTTACCTGGCTGGACCGGCAGCGGGGAACCTGCCCCGGGAAAGGCGACGGCCCCCGGCGGGGGGGTGACCGGGGGCCGTCTTCGGCCACGGGCTCGGGGGGAGGAGCCGGGGGCCGTTCAGGAGGCGACAGTCTGCCACTGTCAGGGGGAATGTACCCCCCAAGATCGGGCTTCACACATTTCAGTTCGATTTCGACTGATGACGTGTCGCCCGAGCGCCGGTCGCACCCGATCGGGCGCTTCCAGCCAGTGTCACTGTCACACTGCCCACCAGTCTAACGGGATACCGGCCCACACAAAAGCCCGGGTCCCCCGGCGTTTCTTCACGGTGCCTATCCTCGACTGCATGGCGCACCCGGGGACGGCCCGATCGGCCGCATTCTTCGATCTGGACAAGACCATTCTGGCCCGCTCGAGCACGCTCGCGTTCTCGCGACCGTTCTACGCCGGCGGCCTGATCAACCGCCGGACGGTGCTCCGCAGTGCCTACGCCCAGTTCGTGTACCTGCTCGGCGGCGCGGACCACGACCAGATGGAGCGGATGCGCGAGTACATCTCGGCGATGTGCGCCGGCTGGGACGTCTCGACAGTGCAGGCGATCGTCGCCGAGACCCTCGACCACGTGGTCCGGCCGATGATCCACACCGAGGCCGTCGAGCTGATCGACCAGCACCACGCGGCCGGCCGGGACGTGGTGATCGTGTCCTCGTCCGGTGCCGAGGTGGTGGAACCGATCGGCGAGATGCTCGGCGCCGACAAAGTGATCGCCACCCGGATGGTCGTTGCCGACGGCAAGTACACCGGCGAGATCGCCGAATATGCTTATGGTCCGCACAAGGCGACCGCGATCCAGGCGCTGGCCGCGACGGAGGGCTACGACCTCGCCGCCAGCTACGCGTACTCGGATTCGATCACCGACGAGCCGCTGCTGGCCGCCGTCGGGCACCCGTTCGCGGTCAATCCCGACAAGGCGCTGCGCCGGGTCGCGGTCGAGCGCGGCTGGCCGATCCTGACCTTCGCCGAGCCCGGTGAACGCCCGGCGTTCCAAGGCGTACGGCGCCCCGCACTGACCGCCGGTGTGACTGCCGCGATCGTGGCCGGCATCCTGCTGCTGGCCTCGCGCCGCCGGTCCCGGACCCCCGAAAGCTGAAGCGGACTTCATTCTTCTCAACTCGATGAAGCAGGCCGTATCCCCTTCCCAGAAAGGGGTTTCAGGAGTACAAAGGAATCAAGTAAGGGCCTTTGGGCCCGGTAGAGATTGCACGGGAACTCAGGTACCCACGCGGCGACCAGCCCATCCCAAACGGGCAGCGCGACCCAGGCTCAGTCCTGTGGCGGCAAACCGGTGCACGCATGGTAACCAGGGTGACGTGCCGGCGAACGGCGTTCTCCTCAGGAGGGCGCCGTCCGCGCGTTCCGGGGCCGGTCAGGACGGGTCGGCGGCCAGCGGCGAGAGCTCGGCACCTTTTGTCACGACCTCACAGGATCGCAGCAACCAATCACGAACCCCGGTCAGCCCTCGCGCTGTGTAGTCGGTGAGCCCGGACGCATAGGTCGCCCGCAACACATAGTGACCGCCCTCAGGAACCGTGACCGCGACCGGGTCGATGCCGCGAGCAACCAGCAGGCAGCGTTCGGCGGCTCGGGCGACCAGACCGTTCGCGATCGGGAACGGGCGGAGGACGGCGAGCTCGGCGTGCACGATCGCCGCGACCACCAGACCGGGTGCCTTGGTTGGGCGGGTGAGGTTCTCGGCGAGCAGACTCAACCGCTCCCACATCTCGTCCGCACCGGGCGCCGGCGGCAGCCCCGGGATGTCGTCGGGCACCGGTTCCGCACTGGTCCGGAGATGGCCCAACTGGTCTTGCGGGGCCAGATCGGCCGCGGCCAACTGGTGCAGTCTGGTCCAGACCTGCACCGGCGCCTTGTCCAGCTGCGGCGCCAGCGTCATCAGCTCACCGGTGAGCCGGACCGCGCCGGAGGCCAGTCCGTCGGCAGCGCCCCGCCGTACCTCATCGGGCGTCGCCGTGCTGCCGGCCAGCGCGGCGGAGGCATGCGCACCGCGCAGCAGCGCCTCGGCCGTCATGTCCGAACCGACCCGGCGCAGACCGCGGTCCCGGAGCAGTACGTCGACCGCGTCGCGGGCCGCCCGCGCCGCCGAGCCGACCCCTTCCAGACCGCCCAGCGGCTCGAACACATCAGTAGTCATGGGTGCACCCTAGGATGACTAGGCATGGCGCTCGGCACCGTCCCCAGGTTCAGCATCGTGGTTCCCTGCCATGCCTCACGGGCCTGGTTGCGCCCCTGCCTGGACTCGGTGCTCGGCCAGTCGTTCACGGACTTCGAGGTGATCGGCGTCGACGACGCGGACCCGGAGGGCTCCGGGCGGATCCTGGACGAGTACGCCGCCGCCGACCCGCGGGTGCGGGTGGTGCACCTGGACGAGAACGTCGGCCTAGGTCTCGCGCGGAACGCGGGCCTGAAGCAGTGCTGCGGCGAGTACGTCCTGTTCCTGGACGCCGACGACATCTACCTGCCGGGGTCCCTCGAGGCGATCGGGGCGCGGATCGACTCCGCGACGACGCACCGCGGCCGACCGGACATCGTGATGTTCGACTACGAGCGGATCTTCTGGGACGGCCGGGTGCTCGGCAGTCAGCGCCACGACGCGTTCGCGCGGGAGGGCGCCGGCGTCTTCACGGCGGCCGAGCGGCCGATCTTCCTGACCTTCCTCGAGCTCGTGTGGAACAAGGCGTACCGGCGCGAGTTCCTCACCCGGCACGGCTTCGCATTCACGTCCGGCTTCTACGAGGACGCGCCCTGGACGTACTCGACGATGCTCACCGCCGAGCGGATCGCCACACTGGACCGGGTCGTCGTGCATTACCGGCAGCACCGCACCGGCGGCAACATCCACGCCACCAGCGGCCGCCGCCAGTGGGACATCTTCGACCAGTACGACCGCGTGCACGCGTTCATCCAGTCCGATCCGGAGCTGGCCGGCTGGCGCCGGTTCGCGTTCGACCGGTCGCTCGACCACATCCTGGCCGTACTGGCCAAGCCCGAGCGGATCGATCCCGACGACCGGGCCGAGTTCTTCCACGCCGCGCACGCGTTCGCCAAACGCTGGAAGCCCGACGGCTACAGCACCGACCGGACGGCCCGCGGGTTCAAGCGCTGGCTGCTGATCCACGACGACTACGCCACCTACTCGACGCTCAAGCTGAGCGCCCGGATGCTGCAGGTGCCGCGGCCGCGGAAGACCGTCGGCAAACTGCTGCGTCGCGGCAAGCTCGACCCCAAGCTCGTGCTGTACGCCGCCGGCGACTTCACGCAGTACGGCGGCAACCCGCGCGCGATCTTCGAGAAGGCGGCCGAACTCGCACCGGAGCTCCGCGGCGTCTGGGTGGTCGACGACGCGGGCGTCATCCCCGAGGGCGTCGAGCACGTGATCACGCACTCCGCGGCGTACGAGAAGCTGCTCGCCAAGGCGACGTACTTCGTCAGCGACGCCAACTGGCCGACGGACCTCGACAAGCGCGAGGGACAGCTCCACCTGCAGACGCACGACGGTACGCCGCTGCGCACGGTGACGCTGCCGGACAACAAGGAGGAGTACCTGCACCAGGTCGACCGTTGGGACTTCGACCTGTCCTCGAACCGGTACTCCTCGGAGATCTGGGAGCGTACCTTCCCGTCGTACTTCGAGGTGCTCGAGTACGGCTATCCGCGCAACGACTGCCTGCTCACCGCGACCCTCGACGAGGTCCGCGGCATCCGTGCCCGGCTGGGGTACGACGACTCGCACCTGGTCGTGCTGTACGCGCCGACGTCCGACGACTGGTTCGACGCAGCCGAATTGGCTGCAGCGATCGGCGACCACGCCCGCGTCCTCACCACCGATCGCCAGGAGCGTCGCGAGGACCTGATGCTGGCGGCGGACGTCCTGGTTGCGGGCTACTCGTCGATCGCCTTCGACTACGCGAACCTCGACCGGCCGATCGTGCTCCTGGCCGAAGGCCACGCCGACACGTATTTCGACATCGCCGAGTTTCCGCCCGGGGTCGTGGCGCGGTCCGCCGACGAACTGCTCGCCGCGCTCCGCAACGGTGCGTTCGCAGCGCCCGAGGCGGCGAAACACCGGCAGCTGTTCCGGGAGCGGTTCTGCGAGTTCGACGACGGTCACGCGGCCGAACGCGTCGTACGGCGGGTGTTCCTGGGCGAGACCGACGTACCCGCAATCACCCCATTGGCGGACCGCTCGCCCCCACCGTCGGCGTACTTCGTGCATAATGGCTGACATGTCGATCAGCCTGAACCTTGTCCACGCCGAGCGCGTGCGGTTCAGCCTGCGACGACGACGCACTGTCTGAACACCCCAGCCTGTTCCAGTCGCGTCTGTCTGAAGGACCTTTGTCATGTCCGCAGTTCTGCCTGTCCTGTCCGCACGGCTGTCCGCTGCCGCCGGGGCTGCCTTTGGCGGCACCTACGATCCTGAGTTGCGTACAGCAACCAAACCGGAGTTCGGCCACCTCCAGAGCAATCTGGCGTTGCGGATCGGCAACGCCCGTGGCGAATCGCCGCGGGCTGTCGCCGCGCGCCTGGTCGCCGAGCTGCAGGTGGAGGACCTGTGCGAGCGGCCGGAGATCGCCGGGCCGGGGTTCATCAATCTGACGCTGCTTCCGGCGACGCTGGTGAGGGCCGTCAACGAGCCGCAGACGTTCGGTCGCAATGGTCGGCGGGTCGTCGTCGACTACTCGCAGCCGAATGTTGCCAAGCAAATGCACGTCGGCCATCTGCGGTCGACCGTCATCGGCGACGCGTTGTGCAACGTACTCTCCTTCGTCGGGTACGACGTCGTACGGCAGAACCATGTCGGCGACTGGGGAACGCAGTACGGCATGATGATCGAGCAGCTGCTGGACGAAGGTCTCGACGCACTGTCCCTTGATTTGCAGGGATTGCAGCACCTGTACGAACGCAGCCGGAAGCATTTCGACAGCGATAACGCCTTCGCCGACAGGTCGCGGCTGCGGGTCGTCGCACTGCAGTCCGGTGATCCGGAGACGCGGACGATTTGGCGGCACATGGTCGACGTCTCGCTGGCCGACTTCGATCGGGTGTACGCGCTGCTCGGATCGGCGTTGACCAGGGCGGACGTCGTCGGCGAGAGCGCGTACAACGACGATCTGCCGCGCGTCGTCGCCGATCTGGAGGCTTCGGGCCTGTTGACCGAGTCCGAGGGCGCGATGTGCGCCTTTCTGCCCGGGTTCCTCGGGCGCGACGGCGAACCGCTGCCGGTGATCGTGCGCAAGTCCGACGGCGGATTCGGCTACAGCGCAACGGATCTGGCCGCGGTCCGGCATCGAGTCAGCACGTTGCACGCCGACCGGATCGTGTACGTCGTCGACCACCGGCAGGCGCTGCACTTCGATATGATCTTCACGCTCGCACGGACCGCCGGATGGCTGCCGGCGGAGGTGCCGGCTGAGCATGTGCCCTTCGGAACCGTACTCGGCCCGGATGGAAAGCCCTTCAAAACAAGGGCTGGTGGCACGGTGAAGCTGGTCGACCTACTCGAGAGCGCGGTCGCTCGAGCCGACGCGTTGCTCGACGGGCGGGATGGAGTGGATCGGGCTGCGACCGCACGGGCTGTCGGGATCGGTGCGGTGAAGTACGCCGACCTGTCGAGCGACCGGGGCAACGACTACGTGTTCGATCTGGGGCGGATGGTCGCGATGACCGGGAACACCGGGCCGTATCTCCAGTACGCGCACGCTCGGCTGACGCGGTTGCTCTCCAAGGCGGGTACGTCGGGTGAGCTCACCGAGTTGAAGGACCCGGCCGAGCAGCGGCTGGCTCTGCTGCTCACCGGGTTCGCGACGACCGTGGAGCAGGTTGCTGAGACCCTTCAGCCGCATCGGCTGTGCACCTATCTGTACGAGGTCGCTTCGGCGCTGTCGGTGTTCTACGAGCAGTGTCCGGTGCTGGGCAGCGACGGCGCGACCAGAGCAAGTCGGATCGCCCTCTGCGCGGCGACCCGGCAGGTGTTGCAGGATGGACTCGGTCTGCTGGGGATAGAGGCCCCTGACGCGATGTGATTTTGGGGAGGATCGAATGCTGCCGTGGTCGGCCGAGTTCAAGGGTCGTCTGGACCAGACGACGTACACGAGTGAGTTGCTCCGCGGGAATCCGCTCGGCGACCCGCACGAGCGCCCGGTGCTCGTCTACCTCCCACCGGGATACGACGACTCCGACGAGCGGTACCCGTCGATCTACGTGACGATGGGGTACACCGGCCACGTCGGCATGTGGTTCAACCGGGTGCCGTTCCGGCAGCCGTACCCCGAGCTGCTGGACGCGATGTTCGCCGACGAGAGCGTGCCGCGGGCGGTTGTCGTCTTTGTCGACTCCTGGACGCGGTACGGCGGAAGCCAGTGCCTCGACTCCCCCGGCACCGGGCAGTACCAGTCGTACCTGTGCGACGAGATCGTGCCGTGGGTCGATGCGACGTACCGCACGATCCCCGACCGCGACCACCGGGCGATCACCGGCAAGTCGAGCGGCGGGTACACCGCGATGGTGACGCCGATGATGCGGCCGGACGTGTTCGGTGCGCTCGCGACGCATGCCGGCGACGCGCTCTTCGACGTCTGCTACCGGCCGGAGTTCCCCGTGCGCGCGCGGACGCTGCGGGACAAGTACGAGGGCTCTTACGAGAAGTACTTCGAGGACCTCGCCGGCAAGACCGGTCGGACCACCAACGAGGACTTGCACCTGCTCGAGATCTACGGTTACGCATCGGCGTACTCCGCGGAACCCGACGGGACGGTACTGCTGCCGTTCGACGAGCTGGGCGCGATCGTGCCGGACATCTGGTCGCGTTGGCTCGCCCACGATCCGATCGAGATGGCGAAGGTTCCGCAGCACGTTGAGACGCTGCGTTCGTTGCGGGCGGCGTGGATCGACGCGGGGCTCCAGGACGAGTACTACCTGGACTTCGGGGCGCAGGCGTTCGATCGCGCGGTACGGGCTGCCGGGCTGGCCGACGAACGGATCCATTTCGAATTGTTCGAGGGGACGCACGGCGGGATCGAGTGGCGGTACCCGATGGCGGTGCGTTGGCTGGCTGAGCAGCTGGCGTAATTCAGGTGCCGTCGCGGGTGCGGACGTCGTACGGTCGAGGGATGAACTGGCCGGAGGGGATTCACACGCGCCCCATCGACAAGGGCGACGTCGAGGCGTGGGCGGTGCTGATGGCCGCCAAGGAGCAGGCCGACCACGACGGCGAGAATTACAGCGCCGAGGATCTCATCGAGGAGCTGGAGCATCCCGGTCTCGACCTGGTCCACGACAGCATCGGGCTGTGGGCCGGCGACCGGATGATCGGGTACGGCATCGCGCACGTCGCGACGTCCGTGGTCGACATCGACCGGGTCCGGACCGAGGGCACCATCGACCCGGCGTGGCGGCGACGCGGTCTCGGAGCGCTGCTGATGCAGTGGCTGATTCGGCGCGCCGGTGAGCTGCACGCCGCGAACCATCCGGAGACGCGCGGTCTGGTCGGCGCCGGGACCGGTAGCAACAACGTCGGTGCGGCCACGCTGCTGGAGAAGCTCGGATTCAAGGCGGAGCGGTACTTCTTCGACATGCGCCGTCCGCTCGACCAGCCGGTGCCGAACTCGCCGATTAGCGACGGTCTGCGGATGACGTCGTACGACCCGGCGTACGAAGAGGCGCTGCGGCTCGCGCACTTCGAGGCGTTCTCCGACCACTGGGGCTGGACACCGCCGACCCCGGAGCAGTGGCGGGCAGGGTCCGTCGGATCGCGAGCCTTCCGGGCGCAGCAGAGCTTCCTCGTGCTCGACGGCGAGACGGTCGCGGCGTACGTGAACGGTTACGAGTGGGAGGCCGACACCGAGGCGACCGGGGTTCGCGAGCTGTACATCGGCCAGGTCGGCACTCGCCGCGCGTACCGCGGCCGCGGTCTGGCGCGCGCCACCATCGCCAAGGTCCTCACCGAGGCCGCCACCGCGGGCTACGACCGCGCCGGCCTCGGCGTAGACGCCGAAAACCCCACCGGCGCCCTGGGCCTCTACGAAAACCTAGGCTTCACCACGCACAACAAGTTCACCAGCTACGCCCTGCCGATCACGTCGTAGCGAGGTGCTTGCCGAGGGCCTCAGGCTGGTTCAGTGGAGTCGGCCGGTTCGTGCGTCGGCGGCACCGCGTGGCGTGCGTTCGTCGTCCGCAGGGCCACCAGCGCGGCGGCGGCGACGAACAGACTGCCGGTGATCAGGGCCCGCCCGCAACCGTCGGTGGATGCGGCCACCAACCGCTTGCCGGCGGCGAGCGAATCGGCTGTGGCGCGAGTGGCGAAGCCGGACATGATCGCCAGGCCGAGGGCCGCGCCGACGTTCTGTGCGGAACTCAGCACGGCGGCGGCCAAACCGGCGGGTGTTGCTGGCGGTGAACACCGAACACACCTTGTTACCAGCCGGCCGGCGTACCACAGTCCGCCGGTGGCAATGGCTACCGATTTCACCGGTGCCCCTCGATCGTTCGCTGTCTCAGGTCAGCACCCAAGACGGATCGAGTGGCAGAAATGTCAGCACGAGTCTGACGCATTCGGTGCGCAGATCGTCATCCAGGTATCACGCATTCACTTCCGGGAGTATTGGCAGGCGACGGCGCACTTCGTTGTGAACGGATCGGGAATGTCTAGCGACTACCGTCGGGGAAGGAGCTTCGCGCGGCGACATGGTTGGGACTTCTGAACTGTTCCACTGGGCACAGGCGCACGCTGGTGCAGGCGCGGTCACACAGTTCATCCTGCTTGGCCTGGTCTGTGCCTTGACGTGGTTCGATCCGTTGGTTCGCCGCGATCGCATGACCGCCGGCATCGCTATCAGTGGATGGATACTGATGGCGATCGTTGGCGGCTGGCGCTCTGCCTTCGTCGAGAATCCGAGCGGCGTCGTCGCATGGGGTGTCGTTGGGCTCTACTCACTCGTCATGCCGCCCGCCAGCTGGCCTCGACGGCCCTCAACGTCGCGGTTGGAGGGGCGCGCATCTTCAGGCACGCCAACAAGGCCCGCCATCTGCGAGTGACTAAGATTCGAGGCGTCGGGCCACCGGGACAACTGCACGCGAGCACGTGCTGGATGGCTACCGCGCTCTGGGCGGCTGCAGGTCGTCTCGGAGTTGTGCGAGTGACGGGCTCGAGGTGTCTCGCTCCACGGGTTTGAGGTCCTCGGCCGGCCAAGGGATCGCCAGGTCTGGGTCCAGGGGGTTGACGGCTACTCGGGCCGGTGACCAGGGCTCGTTGACCAGGTAGTTGCAGGTGGTGTGGGGGGTGGGGGTGCAGAAGGAGTTGCCTACATCACGGGGGACGAAGAGGGCGTCCGACGGGCCCAGTTCGAAGGTTTCTACCTGGCCGAACGTCTCGTTGTCGCGGAGGTCGACGATCGCGGCGAAAACCCTGCCGGACGAGGGCGACAGGTACTTGTCCCACGGTTCGGCGTGGATGCCACGGAGGACTCCGGGCTCCTCGAAGTACGCGACGTTGTGTTGTACGACGTCCATCCCGAGGTCGGCCAGTTTCCCGCGGTGGAAGTTCTCCTTGAACCAGCCGTCGTCATGCGGCTGCACCTGCAGCTCGATCCGCAGTACACCCGGGATCGAGGTTTCGGCGACGTTCATCGCCGTACCTGGCGGCGGGCGTCGAGTTGGGCCTGGTCGGCGGCGATCAGGCCGGCGTCCCATCCGGCGCCGTTGGTGATGCGGGTGCGCCGGGTCTTCGTGTTCGGGAACAGCTGGGTGAACAGCGCGTCCACCTGCTCCTCCCGCTTCGTCAGCACCGGCAACAGTCGACCGGCGTCCGCTTCGGGTACGGCGGCTTCCGCCGCGGCCGAGACCAGCTCCAGCCGTTCGCCGATGCGTTGCGCGTAGGCCATCAGGAACGACTGCCGGAAGGACCGCGTCCGCGACTCCCCACGACGGCCCACATGCTTGCCTGCAGCAATCATCGCACGGTTGGCCTGGACCAGCAGCGAGGTGCTGAGGATCTCGGTGAGCTGCAGATCCAGCTCGGCACCGACGATCGTCACAACGGCGAGGTCCTCGATCACGACAGTACGGCACCGATTCGCCGAAGCCACCGCACCCACGAGCTGCGCCTTCGCGGAGACGTACGGCGTATCCACCCAGATCCGGCGCGCGGACGAATCGTCCGGCACCTCAACCTCCACCGAAGCCGAGGCCGTCAACAGTGTGCTGTCCAAGGAGAATTTGGCCATCAACTCCTGCGCCTTCCCGGACAGCGCCTCCGCCTCATCCGGGAACTCGGTCGCCTCCGCCTTTGCGAGCAGCGCACGAATCCGCGCCAGCATCTTCTGATTCGCCGGTACGGCGGGGCGCGCGTGGCCGACCGGCGAACCGGGCAGGGGAAGGAGGCGCGCCATCACCGGCAACGTCTGCAGGAAGCCGGCAACCGACAGCGCATGACGCAGCGCCAGATAGCGACCGACCCGCGCGCCGACGGCCCAGCTGGTCAACCGCAGCTCACCGAACGGCTGCGGCACACCGAGATCGACAAGCTGCTCGACCCAGCGAGGATCAAGAGCAGTCGCTGAGTACTGCTGGTGCTCCGCCGAGATCGCAGCCAGCAACAGCGGCTCGACGGCCGCATCCAACTGGCGCCGACCGTGCTGCACCACGTCCGCGGGCGCCCATCCGCGCTCCCAGGCACCACGCACCAGCGCATTCAGAAATCCTTGCAGGCAACGATCGACCTGTCCTTGGTCGCGCTCGTCGTACCCACCCAGCCGAGCCAACTGCAGGTCCGCTCGATCATCGCCGACAGCAACAGCAGCGGCCGCGATCGGCAGCAGCCGCAGAATTTCCTGATCACTCACACGCCCGAGTCTGACAGCCGCGCAGTGTCACCCCAAACGCCATCGACGTCACCTGTGGACAACTCACCGGCACGACGCGATCCCCGCCTGTGCACGAACCTGGACAAAGCAGGCGATTCCGCCGGCGGCCCGTTGCTTCCCGCCACGGTCGGGACGATGCTGCCGGGAGGGGAGGGAATCAAAGGGGGAGGCTTTGTCATGACGCAACTTGCCGGCAGCGGAACCAGCGATCTGCGCGCCGCGATGCAAGGACCGGTGATCGGTCCGGACGACCCGGGGTACGACGAGACACGACGACTCTGGAACGCCGAACACGACCGGCGGCCCGCGGTGATCGTCCGGCCGCAGTCGGCGACCGATGTCCAAACCGCGGTTCGGTACGCGGTGGCCGAAGGACTGGAGATCGCCGTGCGGGGCGGCGCTCACAACACGGCCGGGCTGTCGTCGGTGGACGACGGCATGATGATCGACCTGAGCCTGCTCAACCAGGTGTCGGTGGATCCCACGACCAGGCGCGCGAAGGCGGGCGGCGGTGCACTGCTCGGTGATCTCGACGCCGCGACGCAGCAGCACGGTCTCGCCGTACCGGCCGGTGTGGTCAGCCACACGGGCGTCGGCGGACTCACACTAGGCGGCGGCATGGGACTGTTGACCCGCAAGCACGGGCTCAGCATCGACAACCTGGAGTCGGTGCGGGTCGTCACTGCGGACGGCAACCTCCGCCGCGCTGCCGCGGGCGAGAACCCGGACCTGTTCTGGGCGGTCCGCGGCGGTGGCGGCAACTTCGGGGTGGTCACCGAGTTCGAGTTCCGATTGCACGAGGCCGGACCGATCGTGCACTACGGGATGTCGTTCTGGCCTGCCGATCAAGGCGCCGAGTTCTTCCGGATGACGCGCGAACTGATTCCCGCGTTGCCGCGCGAAGTCAACGTGCTGATCGGCTGCCTGAACGCACCGCCGGCGCCGTTCGTACCGCAGGAACACCAGTTCAAGGCCGGGTACGCGCTGATCACGGTCGGCTTCGGCGCGCCAGCGCAGCACGCTGACGCGATGGAGCAGTACCGCTCCGCGCTGCCACCTCTGTTCGACTTCACCACACCGATGCCGTACGTCGCCGTACAACAGCTGCTCGACGAACCGAACGCCTGGGGCATGTGCCATTACGAGAAGGGGTTGTACCTCGAAACACTGTCCGACGAGGCGATCGCCGTGATCACCGACCACTTCCCGCAGAAGACGTCAGCACAGTCGGTCGCGCTGTTCTACCACCTCGACCACGGCTATCTGGAGACGCCCGACGACGCGACCGCGTTCAGCGGGCGGCGCACCGAGCGGTACGCGATGTTCCTCATCGCGACCACGCCGACTGTCGAAGCACTGGAACCTGAGCGGGCGTGGGTGCGGTCGTTCTGGGAC
The DNA here is from genome assembly GCF_040649595.1 of Kribbella sp. NPDC048915. Lineage (NCBI taxonomy): Bacteria > Bacillati > Actinomycetota > Actinomycetes > Propionibacteriales > Kribbellaceae > Kribbella > Kribbella sp. NPDC048915. The sequence continues at coordinate 33,078 of NZ_JBEZFT010000062.1, forward strand.
GCGCTGCAACCGCACGCGGCCGGCATCGGCAGCTACGTGAACGGAATGACCGAGCCGGACGAGGCGCGCCTCCAGGCGGCGTACGGCGACAAGTACGACCGACTGCTGCAGACCAAATGCACCTACGACCCGACGAACGTGTTCCGGCGCAACCAGAACATCAAGCCTTAGATCGACGCCGCGCCGTCGATGACCAGGACCTGGCCGTTGATGTTGGTGTTCTCCAGCAACAGCATGCGGACGACCGGGAGGACGTCGGACGGTTCGGTGAGGGCGCCGGTGGGGGTGCGGCGGACGATCTGGTCGAGTTGGGTCTGACCGAGGACCGCGGACATCTCCGACGCGAAGAAGCCCGGCGCGATCGCGTTGGCGAGGACGCGGCCGCCGAGTTCGCGAGCCAGCGACCGGGTGGCTGCGTCCATGCCACCCTTGGTCGCCGAGTACGCCACGAGGCCCGGGTACCCGCGCTGGGCACAGATCGAGGTGATGTTGACGATCCGGCCCTTCAGGCCCTTCGCGAGCATCCGCCGCAGGACGAACCGGGTCAGGACCAGCGGCGCGGTCAGGTTCGTCTGAATGATCTCGGCTACCCGGTCGGCCGAGGTGTGGACGTGCAGCGAGTCCTGACCGATGGCCGCGTTGTTGACCAGGGCATCGATCGGCCCGAGCGTGTTCTCGACGTCCTTGACGAACGCCTGTCCGGCGGCCGTGTCGTTGATGTCGACGGAGCCGTAGTGCAGCTGGTCAGGGTACTTCTCGCCGAGCGCGGTCAGCTCGGGCGTGACGGTCCGCGCGAACGCACCGACCTTGACGCCTTGGGCGAGCAGGTCCTCGACGATCGCCAGGCCGAGGCCGCGCGAGCCGCCCGACACCAGCACCACGGAAGCCGGCGGGACAACACTGATGTCAGACATCGCTCTTCAGGGTTTCCTTCTGCGGGATCTCGTCGAGGAATTTGATGCGCCGCGGTACGCCGTAGTCCGGCAGGCGGGTCGAGCACCATTGCACCAGGTCCGTGTCGGTGATCGGACCGAGCAACCGGTTCGGCACCACCTCGGCCGCGACCATCCGGCCGACCAGCGGCGCCTTGCGCGCGAACACGCGCGCCCAGGACACGCCCGGGTGACCCATCAGCACGTTACGGACCACGCCGGCCGACACCTTGGACCCGCCGACGTTGATCTCGTCGCTGTCCAGGCGGCCGGTGATCAGCACCCGGTCGCCGTCGAACTCGACCCGGTCGCCGGTGTGCACCGCGCCGACGAGGCCGGCGCCGTGATGCGGCGAGCGGATGACGAGCTCGTTGCCGTCGACGCTGATGACCGGGCGGTCCGGGTGCGGCTCGCGGTCCAACCAGTCCTTCGGGAAGCCCGCCTTGCCGTCGTGCACCACGATCGAGGCGCCGACCTCGGAGGAGGCGTAGATCCACGAGATCCGCGCCTGCGGGAAGATCTCCCGGAGCTGGTCGAGGATCGCCTGGTCGACCGGTTCGCCGCCGAGCGTGATCTGCTCGAGCGGTACGCGGCCGAGTGCGTCGGCGTCGCGGTAGATGGCTTGCCGCCAGAACGTCGGCGTACCGGACGCGGCGGTGACGCCGTGCTCGGCGGCGATCGCCGGCCACTCCTCGAGCTCGTGCGGCTCGATCACCACGAGACCCTGGTCGGCCTGGGTGAGCGAGAGCGTGACGACCTGCCACCAGGCGTAGGTCCCGGGTGAGTACGGCAGTAGCCAGGTCCGCGGCGGCTGGTCAGAGGTGACCGTGGTCAGCGTCTCCAGCGTATGCCCGATGCGCTTCGGGCGGCCGGTGGATCCGGAGGTGAGCAGCCAGGCGCGGCCGGACTCCTCGACGCGCTTCAGCTTCGCCGGCGTGACTTCCCCATCGGGCAGCACGATCGCGAAACCGGACTCGCCGAGCTCCTCGCGCATCCGCTCGTCGACCCGCGACTCGGAGGCGACCAGCAGCTCGGTGCCGTGGACCGCGTGGTGGCGCAGCGCGGCGAGTGCGTCGGCTCCGTTGTCCACCAGGACCGCCGCGGGCGACGGGATCTGGGGCAGCTTGTGCAGCGTTCGCCAGGTCAGGCGCTTGCCCGCGACGACGACGGTGTTGTCGTCGCCGATCAGGGCGGTGGTGCGGCGCCGCGTGCTCACGCCGACTGCAGTTGCTCGATGAAGTCCAGTACGTCGCCGACCGTGGTGATCCGGCGCAGCCCAGGGGCATCGAAGTTCAACTCGTCACCGATCTCGTCCTCCACCCGGATGGCCAACTCGGAGAAATCCAGTGATCGGAACCCGATCTCCCGCAAATCTGCCGTGTCATCGGCCGGCAAGGTCCGGCCTTGGGCCGTCATCACCTCACCCATCAATTCCCTGACGCGACCGCGATCCACCGAACTCATAGTCCCGAAGCCTAACGCCGGACCTCCACCACTCACCAACCGTCCCGGCGGCTGACTGGTCACACTCGCCTGCGGCAGCGGATCGGGACGGGGCCGGGGTTACTGAGTGGTGGGCGTCCGTCAATCGTTTGCACCTCCGTACGACGCAACACCGAAGATTACTGAGTGTAAGCGGGAATGCGCGGATGGTAAACGGTTCACCGGTCACGGACCGGACTGCTCCGGACCATAGACTTCCCCGATGATCAGAGCGGCCCGACGGGCCAGACGGACCGCGGCGTGGGCGAGCCTGCCGGTGCTGCCCCTGGCGTGGTTCGTGGCGCTCCAGGAGCACCCGCTGTGGATGCCGGCCGCGTACCTCGGCTATCTGCTGATCGTGGTGGTCGTCCCCGGCACGATGTTCTGGCGCCGGCTGACCGGCGGCACCGGGTGGTTCTCCGCGGACATCGCTCTGGGAACCGCGTTCGGGCTCGCCGTCGAAGCCCTGCTCTACCCGCTCGGGATGCTGTTCAGCATGCCGTTCGCGGCGCTCCTGATGCCCGCGCTGGCGTTCGGGATGTGGCGTGCGTTGCCGAGGCGCCGACTGTCCGAGCAGCCGACGCCGTGGTGGTCGGCGGCCGCGACGATGGTGGTGGTCGGCGTGGCAGCCGCGTGGTTCGTGCGCGTCGGCTCGCAATTGATACCGCTCAACGGCTCGCAAGCGCTGCGGACCAACTCGGACGCCCCGCACAACCTGGCCGTGGCCGGTGAGATCACGCACCATTTCCCGCCGCGCGTCCCGTACGCCGACGGCGGATGGCTCACGAGCCACTGGGCGGCGTACGACCACATCGCGTCGGCGCACTGGATCACCAGCATCCCGCTCGACGTCCTCACCCACCGGATGGTGCCGTTCGCGTGGATCCTGCTCACCGTGCTGGGTGCAGCAGCAGTCGGCATGCTGCTGTCCGGACGTGCGGTCGCCGGCCCGATCGCGGCCGGGCTCGTGGTGGCCGGCGGGGATCTGGTCGCCTGGCCGTGGGCGGTGTCGGACCGGGTGTTCGCGGACGGGCCGTTCTCGCTGGGCGAACTGACGAACCCGCCGCAAGCGTTCTCGACCGTGCTGTTGCTACCGCTGATCGCGGTCACGACGCTGCTGCTTCGCCGTCGGCCGGGAACCACCCGCGGTCAGCTGGTCCGGCTGTTCGTCGCGGCCGGCATCCTGATCGCCGCACTGGCGCTCACCAAGGCGACCGCGCTGCCCGTCTACGCGACTGGTCTGGCGGTTGCCTGGATCTACCTCACCGTCCGTGCCGGTCGGCTCAATCTGCGCGCGTTGGTGATCGGCGTCGGCGTCGCGGCGGCGTACTCGCTGACGTTCTTCGTCGTACTGCGGGGCGCGGCGTCGAGCGTGCGCTTCGACCCGGGCGCGACGTTCGAGAGCCTCGCGGAGCGGATGGGCGGCAGCTCCGCGGTCGCTGTCGTCGCGGTGATCATGGTCGTCGGGTGGATGCTGCCGCTGGCCGGTGCGTTGCTGATCAAGCGGCCGGTCCGCCGGTGTCCGATGATCGTCTTCCTGGTAGGCGGCTTCGTGGGCGCGGTGCTGGGCGCCTCGCTACTGGTTGATCATGGGTACTCCCAACTGTACTTCGTCCGCACCGGTTTCGTGTTCGCGGCCCTGCTGGCAGCCTGGGGGCTCGCCTCGTTGGAACGCCGGCAGTTCTGGATCGCCGGTGTCGCGCTCGCGATCGGCGTCGCGGCGATCTACTGGGGCCGCGAGCGGTCGCCGCGGTCATGCACGACCGCCGAGTGCTTCGGTCAGGGATTCGCGGTCGCCCTGGTCATCGCGGCCCTCGGGATCGGCGTCTTCGGCCTCATCCTGCGCGGGTCCCGCCGGACCTGGGCGGTGATCACGGTCGCGGTTCTGGTCGGTATGACGGTATCGCCGACGGTGGCGTCCGTACGGCGGTTCGCCCAGCCACCGATGACGTCGTACGACTCGATCGCACCGGGCGGGATCGAAGCGGCGCAGTTCATCCGGCGGAACTCAGGGTCCAACGACCGGATCGCCACGAACCTGCACTGTCACCAGGCGCGGGCCTCGCACTGCGGCGCGGGCTCGTACTGGATCGCCGGGTACGCCGAGCGGCGCGTGCTCGTCGAGGGATGGTCGTACCGGGCGCGCGTCGACGACTCGTATCCGGCGTACGTCCAGGGACCGTACTGGGACACCGAGCAACTCGAGCTGAACGACGAGGTGTTCAGCAATCCGAGCCGTCAGGTGATCGAGACCCTGCGAACGAAGTACGGCGTGCAGTGGCTGCTGCTCGACGAGCGGGTCAGCGCCGCGCCGGAGAACCTGGACAAGCTGACCGAACTGCGGTTTCAGCTGGGCACGGTTCGGGTCTACCAGGTGTATCCGCCGCCGCCCGACAACCCGTTCCCGCCGCGCACGCCGACCCCGACCGGCTCTCCGAGCTTCCCGACCACGAGCCCATCCCAAAGTCCGTCACCAGGCCTGTCGCAGAGCATCCCGCCGACGGTTCCGACGGTTCCGACGGTCCCGCCGCAGACGGTCCCGACGCAGCCGCCGGGCTCCACCTTCGGTGTGCAGTCGCCCGGTCAGTCCCAGCCGACCCAGCCGGACCCGACCGGCCCGACCCCGACCGGCACGCTCACGTCGACCCCGGTCCCGGCGCAGTTCAGCACTCCGCCGGGACCTACGGGCTCTTTCAGCGGACGGTGACGGCCGGGATCGCGACGCTCTGGTTGGCCAGCCGGTCGAGCGCGGTCACCGAGTAGATGTACGCCGTACCGGGTGTCGCCGTGGTGTCGACGTACGACTGGCTCGCGCCGGTCGACCGCACCGTGGCGATCAGGTTTCGCGCGTCGTTGTCGGGGCAGTGGTCGCCGCCACGCAGCTCACGCCGGTAGATCGCGTACGACGCGGTGTCCTTCGACGTCCTGGACCACCGCAGCTGGACGCCGTCGTCGGTCCGCGTCGCGCGGACGGCATGCACCGGAAGCGGCGGCCGGGAGTCCAGCGACGGCATCGCGGGGATCAGCGCCGGCCGCGTGTACCAGGTGTTGTTCAGCAGCGTGGTCGCACCGAGCCGGTCCGCGCGGACGTCCTTCGCAGAGAAGTAGATGTTGCCCTTGACCTCGGGAATCGTGCTGGTGAACGCCAGGTGGTCACTCAGCTCGGCCGGGTCCGACCAGTCCGGCGACTGCGTCGACGTACCGACCTTGTAGGTCGCCTCGCCGATGTAGAGATGGACGTGCGTACCGCGGACCTGGTCGGCCCACCACGGGACAAGCTTGTTGTAGTCCGCCGGCGCGAACCCGCCCGCCCAGTAGACCTGCGGGACGATGTAGTCGATCCACTCCTGGCGGACCCACTTGCGGGTGTCCGCGTACAGGTCGTCGTACGTCTGCGCGCCGGCGGTGGTGTCCGAACCTTCGGGGTCGGTGCCCTTGTTGCGCCAGACCGCGAACGGCGAGATACCGAACTTCACCCACGGCTTGGCCGCGTGGATCTTCTGGTTCAGCTCCTGGATCAGCAGGTCGATGTTGTTCCGGCGCCAGTCGGCGATGTTCGCGAACCCGCCGCCGTACTCCGCGTACGCCGCGGCGTCGTCGAAGGTCTGACCCGCGACCGGGTACGGGTAGAAGTAGTCGTCGAAGTGCACGCCGTCGATGTCGTAGTTCGAGACCGCGTCCATGATCGCGTCCTCGACAAGCTTGCGGGCGGCCGGGATGCCCGGGTTGTAGTAGAGCTTCCCGCCGTACGAGACGACCCAGTCCGGATGCTGACGCGCCGGGTGCGTCGGGATCAGCGTGTTGATGTCGGTGCCCATCGACAACCGGTACGGGTTGAACCACGCGTGCAGTTCGAGGTTGCGCTTGTGCGCCTCCGCGACCGCAAACGCCAGCGGGTCGTAGCCGGGGTCACCGCCCTGCTGGCCGGTCAGGTACTGCGACCAGGGCTCCACCTTGGACGGCCAGAAGGCGTCCGCGGTCGGCCTGACCTGCAGGATCACGGCGTTGTGGCGCTGCCGGACAGCGTCGTCGAGCCAGCCGATCAGCTCGGCCTGCTGCTGCGCGGCGCTGAGGCCGGTCTTCGAGGGCCAGTCGATGTTCACCACCGACGCGACCCAACTCGCCCGGAACTGCCGCAGCGGGGTCGCGGAGTCCGGCGCGCACGTCGCCCGGCCGTCCGTCTCCGCAGCTGAGGCCGTCGCTGTCATCCCACCCAGCAACAATCCCGCCGTCACGCCCAGAACACCCATCGCTCGCCAGACTCTCATGTCACTCTCCGACTACAGTTCCGGTGAAGTGGAAAGATGTTTACACAGAAGCGGCTTTGCGGGAAGGCGCCAGGGCAGGTCTGATAGAGCCAACGCCGTAGCGAGCAGGTGCTCGGTGTTGGCAGGCGCTGCGCTACCACGCATGCCCTAGGTTAGGAGCATGCTGCGCGCCGCGACCGACACCGATCTCGACACCATCCGACGACTGCGGAACCAGCAGGCCAATCGGGACGTGAGCATCACCGCGCACGAGATCAGCGCGGACGAGCACGCGGCCTGGTGGGCGAAGACGTCGGTCGATCCCTCCCGGCGGGTACTGATCTACACCCGCGACGGCGAGACGGCCGGTGTCGTCAACTTCTTCGACCTCGACGGCAGCACGGGCTCCTGGGGGTTCTTCCTGGACGCCGACGGGCTCGCGGAGCGGGGTGAGACACTTCCGGCGTGGATCGAGATCATGCGTGAGGCCACGGCGTACGCGTTCGACGAACTCGGCCTCGAGGTGCTCACCGGTGAGGTGCTCGCACACAACACGGTGGTCCGGCAGATGAACCGGCGGTTCCGGTTCACCGAGGGTGAGCCGCAGCAGCGGTACGCCGACGGACGTGAGATCACCGTGATACCGATCAGCCTGCGCAAACAGGACCGTAGAACCCAGAGGAAACGATGAGTAGCACCATCGAGATCGGCGGCGTTCCCGTCGGTCCGGACCACCAGCCGTTCGTCATCGCGGAGATGTCGGGCAACCACAACGGCGATCTGGAGCGCGCGCTGGACATCGTCCGCGCCGTGGCCGAGACCGGTGCGCAGGCACTCAAGCTGCAGACGTACACGGCCGACACGATGACGCTCGACCTCGACCTGCCGGCGTTCCGCCTGCCCGCGGAGCACGAACTGTGGAGCGAGGCGCGACTTTACGATCTGTACGAGGAAGCGCACACACCGTGGGCGTGGCACGAACCGATCTTCGAGCTGGCGCAGTCGCTCGGGATGGTCGCGTTCTCGTCCGCGTTCGACAGCACCGCGATCGACTTCCTCGAGAAGCTCGACGTCCCGGCGTACAAGGTCGCGTCGAACGAGATCGGCGACCTGCCACTGGTCCGCGGCATGGCCGAGACCGGCAAGCCGATCATCATCTCCACCGGATCGGCGACTCTCACCGACATCGACGCCGCCGTCCGCGCCGCGCGCTCGACCGGTAACGAGCAGATCATCGTGCTGTCCTGCACGGCCAGCTACCCGGCACCGCCCGAGCAGTCGAACCTGCGCGGTATCCCGGTCCTCCGCGACGCCCTCGGCGTCCAGATCGGTCTGTCCGACCACACCATGGGCATCGGCGCCGCCGTGGCCGCGGTCGCGCTCGGTGCGACCGTGATCGAGAAGCACGTCACGCTGAAGCGCGTCGACGGCGGTGTGGACTCGGCCTTCTCGCTGGAGCCCTGGGAGCTGGAGCTGCTGGTCGAGAGCACCCGCGTGGCGCAGCTGTCGCTCGGCGAGCCGGTGATCGGCCCGAAGCAGGCCGAGCAGAACGTCCTGCGCTTCCGCCGGTCGCTGTACGTCACCCAGGACGTCCGCGCCGGCGACGTGATCACGTTCGAGAACGTCCGCTCGATCCGCCCGGCCGGCGGCCTCGCCCCGGACATGTTCACCCAGGTCGAAGGCCGGCCGTTCCGCACCGACGCGAAGGCAGGCACCCCCCTCACCTGGGACCTGCTCTAACCGGCAGCTCACCAGGTCAGAGCGACGCACGCCGTACGCCGTCGTCCGGTACTGCTCGAGGTGTGGTGGATCGGCGGTCTCGTTAAGCCGACGCGGGTGGCGCGCCCGCTCCGCGTCGGCGCCCCCACCCGGGACCGTGCACACCCACCCGGGACCGTGCACCCCATCCCGGGACCGTGCACACCCACCCGCGACCGTGCACCCCATCCCGGGACCGTGAACAAGTAATAACCAGTCCACACCCACCACAACCTGTTCAAGCCCCCGACTTCAGCCCGCATCACGACCGGCGCAGGCCAACCACAGCCAACCCCATACGAACGGATAACCCCAACGCCGTTCGGTTAGCCGTCTGGTGTGGTGGGCAATGGGTTGATCGTGATGTGGATGGTGGTGGGGTGGGTGCGCCGGTCGGTGTGGGGGGTTTTGGCGCGGTGTTTGGAGATGGCGCGTTTGACGGCGCGGGTGTGGGTTCGGGGGCGGCGGGTGGGTAGGACGGCGTCGAGGATTGTGGTGCCGATGCGGCCGATCAGGTCGATGTGGGTGCTTGCGG
>NZ_JBEZFT010000063.1:0-41383 GCF_040649595.1 Kribbella sp. NPDC048915
CACGACCACTTCGTGGTCAAACCAGTCATCGACCTGCACGACCAAGTCAGCGTCCACAGCTACGAAATCCCCGACCGCATCCGCGAACGCGTCCGCCTACGGCATCCGGTGGACATGTTCCCGTTCAGCGGCGCGGAAGCCACCGTACGCATGGACCAAGACCACATCACCCCCTACGACCACACCCGCAACCGCGACCGCGGCGCCGATCCAGAACCACCAGGCAACCAAGCCGACCAGAATGACCAGGCCGACCGGGCCGACCGGGCTGCCCAGGCTGCCCAGGCCGACCGGGGTGACCGGGGTGACCGGGGAGGGCAAGGGACCCAGCCCGGCCAGACGAGTGTCGACAACCTGATACCGCAAGGCCGACTCCACCACCGCGCCAAAACCTTCGGCGGATGGCACAACCGACGCCTTCCCAGCGGCGCCGTCGCCTGGGTCAGCCCCCACGGGTTCCGGTTCATCGTCGACCACACCGGCACACACCAACTCCCCCGCAACCGAACCCGCGGTCCCTAGGAGTAGTGCCCACCACATCGCCCGGACGACCGACCAACCAACCAACCAAGGTCGTCGCCGGGCGATCAGGCACGTCCACGTCCAGAAGGCCGCGGTGCTCGGCGGCGCGCCGGCCGCGGCGATGTTGGGCGGCGCGTCGGTTCGCCGGTACGCCAGCTATTCGCTGGCGCGCCGGCCGTTGGTTGCTGGTCGCGCGCGAGCGGCCGGGTCTTTCACCACGTACGTGTGTGACCGGGCTCCCCGCCGGCGAGCCGAGCGCTAGAAACAGGTCTGCTACCCGCGGACCGAACCCGAGCTCGGCCACCGCCTGGCACCACCGCCCGACACCACCGCCCGACACCACCGCCCGACACCACCGCCCGACACCACCGCCCGACAGCACCGCCTCCACCGAGCACGCGAACCCGAACCGGGCACACCCGGCACCGCCGGAACCTGTGAACCGAGAGCGAAGACGGCCCTGCCGGCCGCGAACCGACCCCACCCCAACCGCCCACGTCACACCCGTACCCACCGCCCACAAACCGGGGCCGCGCCCGCGCGCCGGTGACCTTGAACAGGCAATAACCACTCCACACCCACCAGACCCTGTTCACACCCACCGCTCATGCACGCCCCCAGAACCCGGACTCGGTCTGCCAGCGGCGAACCGAACAAGTCCCCCGGCCTGGTCTGCACCCCGCACCCGGGCCCCGCCGCCCGGCACCACTGCCCCGCCCGGCACGACTACCCCGGCGCCCGGCACGGCTACCCCGCGTCCCGGCACTACCGTGCACGCGGACTTGCCCCGGCACCTGCGGCAGAACTCGAGCAGGGTCCGCCACCTGCCAGGCGCGCGGTCAGGGCTCGATGAGCCCGGCGCGGATGGCGTAGCGGGTCAACTCGGTGCGGTCGCGCATGCCGAGCTTCTGCAGGATGTTCGCCCGGTGCCGCTCGACCGTCTTGTGGCTGATCGTCAGGATCCGCGCGATCTCCTTCGACGAGTGGCCCTCGGCGATCAGCTTCACCACCTCGTCCTCGCGCGGGCTCAGCACCTGGCCGGGCACCCGCTCACCACGCCGTACCCGCTCCAGGTAGTCGCGGACCAGCGTGCTCATCACGCCCGGGTACAGGAACGATTCCCCGCGCCCGGCGGCCCGGCAGGCGTCGACCAGGTCGCGGTCGGCGACCGACTTCAGTACGTATCCGCTGGCGCCGGCCTTCAGCGCGGCGAAGAAGTACTGCTCGTTGTCGTACATCGACAGCATCAGCATCTTCGGCGGCTCGCGCCGGCGGGACAGTTCCCGCGCTGCCTGCAGCCCGGTCATCCGCGGCATCGCGACGTCCAGCACTGCCAGGTCGATCTCGGTCTCCCGCGCAGCCTGCAGCGCCTCCGCACCGTCCCCGGCTTCGGCGACCACCTGCAGGTCCGGTTCGGCGTCCAGAATCAGCCGTACGCCGCGGCGTACCAGCGCATGGTCGTCGGCCAGCAGAATCCGGATCATGGCTGCTCCAATGGAACCGTCAGGCGCACCAACGTTCCCCGCTCGCCCCGGCCGACGGTCAACTCGGCCCCGATCAGCAACGCGCGCTCCCGCATTCCTCGGATCCCGGTGCCTTCCTGCGCGCCGCGCAGCCCAATCCCGTCGTCCTCGACCGTCAGGACCACGCTCGATCCCTGACGCTGCAGGGACAGCTGCACGCTGCGCGCCTGCGCGTGACGCGCCGCGTTCGTGAGGGCCTCCTGGGCGACCCGGTAGATGACCAGCTCCTTCTCGGCGCCGAGGTCCGGCAGCCCCGGCGTCGTCACCCGCCGTACGTGCAGGCCGTGCGACGAGAACTCGGTCACGAGGGCGGTCAGCGCGGCCTGCAACCCGAGGTCCTCGAGGACGCCCGGCCGCAGCCGCCGTGCCACCCCGCGCACCTCGTCGAGCGTCGCGCGAGCGGTCTCCTGGACTTCCAGAAGGTCCTTGCGGACGTCTTCGGGCACCGCGGACGCGACCTGCTTCAGCCCGAGCAGCACGGCGGTGAGGCCCTGGCCGATCTCGTCGTGCAACTCGCGGGCGATCCGCTGCCGCTCGGCTTCCTGCGCGGCCAGGGCTTTCGCGTTGCTGCGGCTGCGCTCGGTCTCCAGGCGTTCCAGCATCGCGTTGAAGCCGCGGACCAGCGGTTCGACCGCACCTTTGCTCGACTCGGGCAGCCGGGGACCGGGTCGCTGCAGGTCGACCGTCGCCATCAGCCGGATCAACCGGTCCAGCGGCGCCAGGCTCGCCCGCAGCAGCACCGAGTTCAGTACGACGATGCCGACCAGGCCGACGACGAGCACGACGGCCTCCGACACCAGCACGGTGGCGGACACCGTGACCGGCGCCAGCGCCAGCGCGGCGGTGCCGACGACGAACACGAGTCCGTTGATCAGGCAGACCCGCCAGTACAGGGGCATTCCGGCTCCGGACTTCACGTTTCCACCATCCACCACCGGCTCGAGGGAATCCAATCAGCGCGCCAAAAGTGGGTGTCAGCACTCATACTCTGCCGCCGTCGCCACGGGGAGACTGGAAGCGTCAGAGCCCAGGGAGGCAGCATGCAGCTCGCAATCACGTCCGCCGCGCACCCCACGGTGATTCTGGCCGTGCTGGTCGTCCTCGCGCTGATCACCGCGATCGAGCCCCGGGTCGTCCCCCGAGGCCAGTGGCTCGTCGTGGTCCGGGCCGGCCGCGTTCACCGTGTGCACGCGGCCGGCCTCGTGGCTCGCATCCCGCTGGTGGAGCAGTACGTCTGGCTCCCGCGCGCCTACGCCCGCCGGCAGTTCGTCGTGAGCGCCCTCACCAACGACGGCCGCGACGTCCGGATCGGCGCCGAGATCGGCCTCCGGATCGTCGAGCCGGCCCGCGCCGCGGCGCACACGGACTCCCCCATGGACGCCGCCCTCGACGAGGCTGAACGGGCCCTCGCCGAGACCGTCGCCCGGTACGACGTCGAGCACCTCACCAAACTCCCGGGCTTCCTGGACCTCGCGATCGACGTCCCCGGCGTCGAGGCGACCTCCGTCGCGGTCGAGGACATCGAGGTGGCGCTGCGCCACGTCGCCCATCAGACGAAGTAGCGCAGCCACACGTACACCCAGGCGAGTCCCATACTGAGCGCCGTCACCACGATGCCGTACCGGGTGAACTGCCAGAACGTGATGTGGTGCCCGCTCCGCGACGCGATGCCGAGGGCAACCACATTCGCACTCGCCGCGACCGCCGTACCGTTGCCGCCGAAGTCGGCGCCGAGCGCGAACGCCCACCACAGCGCGTTCCCGGTCTCCGGCGCCTGGGCGACCACGCCTTCCACCACCGGCGTCATCGTCGCGACGTACGGGATGTTGTCGAAGAACGCGCCCAGGATGCCGGAGCCGAACAGCAGCGCGGTCGCGGCCAGCAGGTACCGGTCGCCGATCGCGCCGACCGCCCAGTCGCCGATGGTGTTGATGACCCCGGTGTGCACCAGGCCGGCCACCATCACGAACAAGCCCATGAAGAAGACCAGCGTCGGCCACTCGACCTCGCGCAGGACCTCGTTCACGTCGGACTTCGCGACCAGGATCATCACGCCGGCGCCGATCAGCGCGACCAGCGACGGTTCCAGGTGCAGCACCGAATGCAGCGAGAACGCGACGATCATCAGCAACAGCACGACCAGGCAGCGCACCAGCAGCTTCGGGTCCTTGATCGCCCGCTTCTCCTGCAGCGCCATCACCGCGGCGATCTGCTCCGGGTTGTACCGGAAGTCCTTGCGGAACAGGAACCGGGTCAGTACGACGAACAGCGCGAAGATGATCACCACGATCGGCGCCATGTGGACCAGGAAGTCGTTGAAGGTCAGCCCGGCCCGGCTGCCGATGATGATGTTCGGCGGGTCGCCGATCAAGGTGGCGGCACCGCCGATGTTCGACGCCAGCACCTCCGCGATCAGGTACGGCTGCGGCGCGATCCGCAGCCGTTCGCAGACCACGATCGTCACCGGCGCGACCAGCATGATCGTGGTGACGTTGTCCAGGAACGGTGAAGCGACCGCGGTGATGACCATCAGCATCACCATCAGCCGGTACGGCTCACCGCGGGACCGTTTGGCCGCCCAGATACCGAGGTAGTCGAACACCCCGGTCTGCTTGATGATCCCGATCACGATCATCATGCCGAGCAGCAGGAAGATGACGTTCCAGTCGATGCCTTCGTGCTCGGAGAAGAACACCTCGGAACCTGGCGCGAGCCCGAGCACGAGCATTACCGCGGCACCGATGAGGGCGACCTTGACCTTGTCGGCCTTCTCGGTCGCGATGTAGAAGAACGCCAAGCCGAAGATCACCAACGCGACGAGGGGCCTCACGCTCACCCCGGCGGCTGGTCGTCCAGCCCGGCGATGGCCAGGCTCGTGAGCAAACGGTCCAAGGTGATCACGCCGATCAGGACACCGTCGTCGTCGACCACGGCGACCAGCGGGCTGCGGCCGCGCCCCATCAACGCCGCGATCTCGAGCAGCGTCGCGTCGTCGGTCACGGTCAACGGCCGGGTGGCCGGACGCGGCAGGCAGTCGCCGACCACGAGTCCGCCGAGCTCCCGCCAGAAGGCGTCGGCCGAGGTCTCGTCAACGGCCCGGACCAGCATCGGGTCCTCCTGGTACGCGATCGGGATGCTCAGCTTGAGCACCTGCGAACCAGGCAGCACCGCGATCGGCCTGCCCTGATCGTCCACGACCACGAGACCGGGCAACCGGCCGACCGCCATCAGCTGCACCGCCTTGACGACGGAGTCCTGCGCCGTGACCGTCGGCACCCCGATCGCTATATCGCCGGCACGCATCGCCGCTCCCAGCCCCTGTGGTCCGCCGGACCTGCGGACCGGCTTGGGTCCACCGATTGCCTCGACCGCCTCGACACTGCTCACCCTGACCTCCCTGACCACCTCGGGACCGGCGGTCTTACTCGGGATCCAGTCTTCTGGCGCGGTCAGCGGCGCCCAATGGGGTCCGCACCCCAACTTGCAGAGTCAGGCTCGGTCGGCAGACAGCTCCTCGGCGATCCGGTCGCCGATCACCAGACAGGCTGTCGCGGCAGGCGAAGGAGCGTTCAGGACGTGCAGCGCGCGGCCGTCGCGAAGGAACAGGAAGTCGTCGACGAGCTTCCCGTCCCGCGTCACAGCCTGTGCACGGACGCCGGCCCCCGATCGGCGTACGTCGGCCACCTCGAGCTCGGGCAGCATCCGCCGGGCCTCGCGGACGAGCGCACGGCCGGTGAGCGAGCGGACGATCTCCTTCGCGCCGGTCCGCGCGTAGCGGCGGGCGAGTCGCCACGAGCCGCGGTACGTCGCCGACTCCCAGACGTCACGCAGCCGGATCCGCGACCACGAGTACCCCTCGCGGGCCAGGGCGGGCACGGCGTTCGGGCCGATGTGGACGCTGCCGTCGATCCCGCGGGTCAGGTGCACGCCGAGGAACGGCAGGTCGGGGTCCGGCACCGGGTACACGAGGCCCTTCACCAGGAACTCGCGCTCCGGCACCAGCTCACTGAACTCGCCGCGGAACGGGAGGATCCGCACGCCGGGTTCGAGACCCGACGCCCGCGCGAGCCGGTCGCTGTGCAACCCGGCGCACACCGCCACGCGGTCGGCCTCGATCACGTCGTCGGTCGTCCGGACGCGCGCCACCGGTCCCGCGTTCTCGACCGAGGTGACGCAGACCCCGGTCCGGATCTCGCCACCGGCCGCCCGGACGTCGTCCGCGAGTGCAGCGGCCACGAGTTTGAAGTCGACGCGACCGGTGGAGTCGACCGCCAGCGCGCCTTTGACCTGCAGATGGGGTTCGCGTTCGGCGACCTCGGCCAGGGTGAGCCGGCGGACCGGCACCCCGTTCTCGCGGCCGATCCCGTGCAGGCGGTCGAGCTGCGGCAGCTCGGTCTCGGTCGTCGCGACGACGAGTTTGCCCGGTACGTCGAGCGGGATGCCTTTCTCCGCGCAGTAGTCGCGCAGCGCCGTACCGCCCGCCACCGCGAACCGTGCCTTGAGCGAGCCCGGCCGGTAGTACAGGCCGGAATGCACCACGCCCGAGTTGTGCCCGGTCTGATGTGCACCGACCGACGGTTCCTTCTCCAGCACGAGCACCGGCGTACCGGGGTCGCGCCGCTGCAGACTCCGCGCCACAGCCAGCCCCACGATCCCGCCGCCAACCACCACCGCAGTTCTTGTCACGTTCCAAGAGAGCCACGAACGACGTCAGAAATACAGCCACTCACGCAACGCGGTCGCCAGCGCGACGGGAGCGTCGTACTGCATCAGGTGCCCGGCGGCAGGCACCTCGGCATCCATACGTCATCTTAACCATTGACGGGGTCGCCAGTGGTTAGGTGACGTTGAACCAGGTTCGCAGGCGGGGCACGCGGCGGAGAATGAGTTGGTCGAGGGTGAGGACAGCCAGCAGGGAGAGGCCGAACAGGGGGAGGAAGAGGGCCAGTGCGATCACGAGGACCGCGAGTGCCGGGGTCGCGCGGAGCGGGAGGCGGCCGCGAGGGGCGCCGATGGCCTTGGCTTTCGGACGGCGGCGCCACCACATCAGCGGTCCGGTGACGCACATGAACAGCACACCGAGGCAGAACACCGTGGTCAGCCAGAAGTTCAGGTCGCCGAGCCGCCGGCCCTCGTGCAGGGCGATGCCCTGGGCAACCACCTTCGCGAGCGCCGGGTAGTCGTCGTACCCGTACGTCGACACCACGCGGCCGCCGTACCGGTCCACGTGCAGGGTGCGCTCCTGACCGGGGTCGCTGAACGCGTAGCCGATCGCCGAGTACACGCCCTCGTCGCTCGTCGGTAGGGCAATGGTCATCGGGCGGCGCAGTCCGTTGCGTTCCCCGGCCGCGACCGCAGTGTCGACGGTGGCGACCGACCGCTTCGCGTCGGCCGGATTCGAGCGTGGCACCTCGGTCTTGCCGAGGGCCCACGGCACCGCGTGACTGTGCGGCAGCGACTCGTCGAGGGTGGAGGTCGGGTTCGACAGCGCCCCCGGATCCTCCGCCCAGAACGACGTCCCCTGCTGGGTCGCGAACTCCTGCGTCTTTGCACCCCAGAACCCGGTCCACGGCAACCCGGACACGATCAGGAACAACAGACCGAGTCCGAGAATCGCACCGGTCCGTCCGTGCCGCGAACGCAGTACGGCGCCTGCCGCACCGGCGGCCCGGCGACGCGCTCGCGCGACCCGCCCGCGCACGAACAGGTAGTAGCCGGTCAGCGCCATCACGATCGCCCAGCAGGCGGCGATCTCGATCACGTACTCCCCGAGCCGGCCGGCCATCAAGTCACCGTGCAGCACGATCGCTGCGCCGGACAGGGTCCGGTCCGGGTCGAGGGATCCGAGCACCTTGCCTTCGTAGGGGTCGACGAACACGTCCCGCGGGCCGTCGGCGGTGTCGACGGAGAAGACCGTCGACCGGTCGGGCGCGGACGGCTCGGTCATCGACACCACGGTCGCGTCCGGGAAGGTACGCCGTACCTCGCCGAGCTGGGTCTCGTACGGCTGCGCGACCAGGCCGGCCGGCTGGTCGACCTTCATCAGGTCGGCGTGCAGCACCGGCTCGATCTGGAACCGGAACAGGTAGATCAGCCCGGTCGCCGCGAGCACGAGCAGGATCGGAATGACCAGGAAGCTCGCGTAGAAGTGCCACCGCCAGAACGCGCGGAACAGCCCGGAGCCGCGGCTCCGCCCACTCCGCTCCCCCTTGGCCGGACTCACCCGATCCAGTACTGCGCTCACGTCCGCTCCTTCTCGCCACGATCCGGAACAGGAGTCGTCCGCGCGGCGTATTCAGTTCCCGTACACACCATGTGGTGTGCGACACACGCGGGGTGAGATGCGACGATGGACCCCGCCATGCAAGACAGCTGGGGATTCCGCGCCGCACGGGCCGCGATGTTCGCGGTCACCTGCGTGCTGCTCGCGGCCCTCGGTCACGTGCTGATGTCCGGCACGCCGGTGCCGGGATGGGCGCTCGCCTTCGGAGCGGTCTCGATCGGGGTCGCGGCGTGGATCGTCGCGGACGGCGAGCGCGACGTACCGTTCGTCGTGCTCTCGACGCTCATCGCGCAGGCGGCGCTGCACACCGTCTTCACCCTCGCCCAGTCCCTGACACCTGAGCCGATGCCTGGGCATGGGATGCATGAGATGCACATGACCGGGACGTCGTCGGTCGGGATGTTGCTGGCGCACCTGGGCGCGGCGCTGCTGTGCGGACTCTGGCTCGCGTACGGCGAGCGCGCCGCGTTCGCCGTACTGCGCGCCCTCGCCCACCTGATCCTGCTGGTACTGCGACTGCCCGTGACGGTGCAGCTCACGGCGCATCGGCCGCGGCTGCGGGCGGTCCACTCCCCCACGCCGTACGCCGACCTGCTGCTCGGCCACGCCATCACCTCGCGAGGTCCACCGCGCGGGATCGCTGCTGTCTGACAGCACGATCCACCCGGGCACCCGCTGCCCGGGGTCCGGCCTGCCGTCCGGCAGGCCGCTCCGCTCACCGGCGCCGTGCGTTCCCGCGCGCCGCCGGATCTGGACTTCCGAAGGATTCACGTCATGGCATCTGCCTTGCTCGACGAAACCTCGGCGCTCGACGAGACCTCCACCCGGCTGGCGCTCGCCGCCCGCGACGGAGATCTCGTTGCCCTGGACGACTTCGTCCGCGCGGTGCATCGCGACGTACGCCGCTACGTCACGCACCTGAGCGCCGATCCGCACGCGGCCGACGACCTCACGCAGGAGACGTTCCTGCGCGCGCTGCAGAGTCTGCACCGCTTCGAGGGACGCTCGTCGGCCCGCGCCTGGTTGCTGTCCATCGCCCGTCGTACAGTCGCCGACGACCTCCGCCGCAAGGCGGCCCGGCCGCGGATCTCGCAGTACGACTGGCAGCTCGCCGCCGAACAGACCCAGCCGCGGGACCTCCCCGGCTTCGACGACGGCATCGCGCTGACCGAGCTGCTGGACAGCATCCCCGGGGACCGTCGCGAGGTCTTCGTGCTCACCCAGTTGGCCGGCGTTCCGTACGCCCAGACCGCGGCCCGGCTGGGCTGCCCGGTCGGCACCGTCCGCTCCCGAGTCTCCCGGGCCCGCACCACCCTCGCCACCTTGCTCAGCGCCTGACGCGCCGTGGGCGGGAAGGTGGCCGGTCAGGGTTGATCGGCGTTACGGTGACGGCAAGATCCTCGAGGGGGATGCGGCCCGCCGGCCCGCGGGCCGGGAAAGGATCGCGATGCGCACCACAGACACCGATCAGCACAGGGCCGGCCACCACAGGTCCGGCGTGACGGTCCGAACGATCGAGACACCGGCGCTGGGCGACCGCAGTTATCTCGTGCACGACGGTTCGGTCGCGTTCGTGGTCGATCCGCAGCGCGACATCGACCGCGTTCTCGACATGCTCGACGCGGACGGCGTACGGCTGACCCACGTCTTCGAGACGCACCTGCACAACGACTACGTCACCGGCGGGTTCGCGCTCGCGCGCGAGACCGGGGCGGCGTATCTGATCAACGCCGATGACAACGTGAGCTTCGACCGTACGCCGATCCGCGACGGCGAGACCGTCGACGTCGGCGACGCGCTGCGCGTGCGGGCGATCCATACGCCAGGCCATACCTTCACGCACCTGTCGTACGCGCTGACCCACGCCGGCGAACCGCTCGCGGTCTTCACCGGCGGTTCATTGCTGTACGGCGCGACGGGACGGCCTGATCTGCTGGGTGCGGAACACGCCGAGGTGCTGGCCAGGCACCAGCACTCGTCGGCGCACAAACTGGCCGCGGATCTGCCTGACGCGGCGCAGGTGTACCCGACACACGGCTTCGGTTCGTTCTGTGCCGCGACGCAGTCGGCGGCGACCGAATCGACGATTGGCCGCGAGAGGCGCTCGAATCCGGTGCTCACCCAGGACGAGGAGGCCTACGTCCGGGAGCTCCTGGCCGGTCTCGGCGCGTGGCCGGCGTACTACGTGCACATGGCGCCCGCCAACGCCGCCGGACCGAGCCGGCCCGATCTGTCGCTGCCCGAGCAGGCGGACGCCGCCGAGCTGCGGCGCCGGATCGAGGCCGGTGAATGGGTGGTCGACCTCCGGACCCGGAGGGCCTTCGCCGCCGGACACGCACCCGGAACGCTGAACTTCGGACTCGACGGCTCGTTCGCCACGTACCTCGGCTGGCTGATCAAGTGGGGCACACCCGTCACGCTGCTCGGCGAAACCGCGGCCGATATCACCATGGCACAGCGAGAGCTCGCACGGATCGGCATCGACCGTCCCGCCGCGCACGCCACCGGCGGTCCGCGGGATTGGAGCGTGAGCGCGACCGCGTCCTACCCCGCCACCACCTTCGCCGAACTCGCGCAGGTCCGGCACCATCGCGACGTCGTGGTTCTGGATGTACGGCGGGCCGAGGAACATCGGTCCGCCCGGATTCAGGACGCGATCAACATCCCGATCCACGACGTCGTACGCCGCCTCGACGAGATCCCGCCCGGAGAAGTGTGGGTGCACTGCGCGGCCGGGTACCGCGCCGCCATCGCCGCCTCGTTGCTGGCCGCGGCGGGCCGGCGTCCGGTGCTCGTCGACGACACGTTCGGCAACGCCGCGAAGACGGATCTGCCGGTCGTCGGCCCGGACGCCTGACCGGGGGTGCCGTGCGGCCGGTGAGGTCACGGTCGCACGGCACCCGGGCGTTGGAGCGACGCGCCCCTCAACACGCTCTCCAACGATCGTTCGACCCCGCCCAGAGGAGTCGAACCATTCACGAGGAAACTCCTCGCGGTCCCGGTCGGCGCCCGTGATGGTCACCCATGCCGCGGGAACCACGACCCTGTCGGAGCTTCCTCGCTGATCCCAGTGCACCTCACGCACCGGGACCTCTCGAAGGGCCGAAGGTCCCGACTCGCCCAGGACCTCGGCCGTCAGCCCGGCTCCCGCCTGCCGCAGGAACACTGGTTAGGTGTGGCAGGCGGAAGCCGGCTCGCCGGGCTCCCCTCCCCTGCCGGACGACGTGGCGAGCCCCATCCGGCACCCCGACGTTGGCACGGCCGAGCGGTCGTTCACAGCTGCGGACGGTCCGGCCGTAGACGACTTACGAACCTCCTCCCGCGGCGCGGCGGGTCAGCTCCCGTTGCATGCGCTGGCGATAGATCTGCAGGCGGATGTTGAGTGTCCTCGGCCGGTCGTCAGGCCGTTGCCTGGGCAGACCGAGCTCGTCGTCGACCGAAGCCAGAGCAGCTCTCAGCTCATCGGTCCGCCAGGCGTCGAAACGCGTCTCGTGCGCCAAGCGGCGCAGATCGGTGGACCTCATCGCCGCTGCACCAGCCGACGGAATCGAACAACACTCTTTCGCACAGGACCCCCTCTGATGCGGGCGCCGGGGTCCAGGGCTGCCAGGACAATCTTCACGCTACCACCGCACGGCGTTCGATCACAGAGCGTCCGATCTTCGGTGATCGCCTGCCCACGCAGGGCCGATGCCCTTCCGACTCGGGACCTTCGGCCCGTCCATCGATCCGCGGCCGTCCGGCACAGTGTTGGCCAGACCCATCGATTTCCTTGCTGGCCAGGTCTGGGGTGGCGCCAGGACTTTCGACCCGAGGACAAACGCATGACGACGTACGAAGCCGCCGCGTCCGAGGACGGCAACGAACTGCACGCGGACGTGGAAACCTATTACCAGAACGGCGCCTGGCACACGCGCCGCTGCGACTGTCCGGATCCGTTCGCTTCCGGACCGAGCCGGGTGCGGCTGATCGCGATCGGGGTCGAGGTGGCCCGCTGGAACGGGCTGTGCCACATCATCCGTGATATCGACGGCACCATTGCCGAGGTCAACCGGTACGCCACCGGCCCGTACCCGAGCCGTTCGCCGGTCGGCACCCGCGCGTCACGGTCCTGAACTGCCGGAGCTGCTCAGATCAGCTTGGCGAATCAGGTCCGAGACGAGGTCCTGGGCCTGCCCGATTGTCGACTCGAGCGTTTTCAGGCCGTCCTCGGTCCGGCCGGCCTCGAGCGCCCACCGGGCCGCCGCCATGCCCTGCACCAGCGAGTCGTTGATCTCGATCGCCTCGCGGTAGAGCAGGGCGCCGGACTCGAGCTTGCGCCGCTCCGCCTCCGCGCGCCGGAGCCGATCCGAAGCGTCGCCGAGCAAGGCGCCGAGCACCAACACGGGTAGACAGCGCGCCAGCCATCCCACCAGCGTCAGGTCGGTACCGGTGAGGGTCACCCACGCGATGACGAGGAGCACCGCGAACCCGCCTGCGGCCAGCCCGGCGCGCAGTCCGAAGGCCACCGCGATCAAGGCCACCGGGAACGTGAACAGCAGCGTCGACGCGTCCGCCGCTTCGCCGTCGATCAGGCGAACCACCAGGACCGAGGCGAACAACACCGCCGCGACGGCCAGGACGGCCACCGGGTGACGCCGGAACCAGGGGTCCCGCGGACGATCTGCTGAAGTGCTCATGAGTCCAGCGTGGGGCGTCCCGAGGTGCGACCCCAGAGGCCGAAGGTCACCGAGCGGCCAGGTAACTTACCGGCCGGTTGCCCTCTTGTCCGGGACCTTCGGCCCTACTCCGCCCCGCGCGGGTCCGGCAACCATGGCAGCACGCCGTAGGAAAGGCCGTCCGATGACTACGTCAGAGCACGTCGAGCCAGACCAACTGGAGCCTGGCCAGGTCGACCCGGGGAACACCGCAACGACGCGGTTCGATCACTCACGCCTCGAAATCGTCAGCGAGGCCGAGTGCCTGCGCCTGCTCGGATCCGTCGCCATCGGCCGCCTGGTCTACACCAGGAACGGCCTGCCGGCCGTCCGCCTGGTCAACTTCATCCTCGACACCGCCACGATCGTGTTCAGCTCCGGCCCGGGCGACAAGTTCCTGGCCGCCGAGCGCGGTGACGTGGTGGCGTTCGAGGTGGATGACGTGGACCTGGAGCGGCACACCGGGTGGACGGTCACCGCAATCGGCCATCTGTCCGTCGTGAGCGACGACGAAGCGGCCGAGTTGCGCCGTACGCTGCCGATCCGTTCCTGGCTGCCGATGGACAACCCGCGGCTGGTGCGGCTGGGCGTCGAAACCGTGCACGGCAGGCGCCTGGTGCCCTGGGGCAAACGCCCCCGCGCCGGTGCCTGATCAGGTGATTGAAGCGGCTACTGGACCGGCGCTCCCAGCCGAGGCCGGAACCGCCGTCTGGACCGGAATTGCTTCCATCGCCGGAGTCGGTCCCCTAGTCTGAACGGGTGGCGGGCGACTCGCATGCTGGTCGAGGGACCTGGGACGAGGGGGCATTGGAGTACGCCG
The DNA here is from genome assembly GCF_040649595.1 of Kribbella sp. NPDC048915. Classification (NCBI taxonomy): domain Bacteria; kingdom Bacillati; phylum Actinomycetota; class Actinomycetes; order Propionibacteriales; family Kribbellaceae; genus Kribbella; species Kribbella sp. NPDC048915. The sequence goes on from NZ_JBEZFT010000063.1 coordinate 13,846, forward strand.
GGTTGTCCCGGGTGCGTCTCGATGCGCTCTTACAGGAACTGCTCGGCCGGGTCGACGAGATCATGGAGTACCAGGAGCGCCTGCGCGCCCTGCTCGACGCGGTCGTGGGGATCGGTGCCGATCTCGACCTGAACAGCACGCTCGACCGGATCGTCAGCGCCGCCTGTGAACTGGCCGGTGCGCGGTACGGCGCCCTCGGTGTGGTGGGGCCGGACGGCCGGCGGCTGGTCCGCTTCATCACCCACGGCGTGACCGACGACGAGATCTCCGCGATCGGCCCGTTCCCGGAGGGGCACGGAATCCTCGGCCTGCTGATCGAGCACCCGGAGCCGATCCGGATGCACGACATCGCCGAGCATCCCCGCTCGTACGGTTTTCCCGCCAATCACCCGCCGATGAAAAGCTTCCTCGGTGTCCCGATCCGGACCCGCGACCACGTCTACGGCAACTTGTACCTGACCGAGAAGACCGGTGGTGCGGACTTCACCGAGGACGACGAGCGCACCGTGATGGCGCTGGCCGCGGCCGCCGGCGTGGTGATCGACAACGCGCGTCTGTACGCCGACACCGAGCAGCGCAGGCGCTGGCACGAGGTGAACGCCGAGATCACCCAGCTGATGCTGGGGGAGTTCGACGCGGACCAGGCGCTGCAGCTGATCGTCAAGCGGTGCCGTGAGATCGCCGGCGCTCGTGTGTCCGGCGTCCTGATCGCCGACGGTGACGAGCTCGTCATCCGCTCAATCGACGGGCCGGAGGAATTCGCACAGCATGTCGGCCGTCGGATCCGGACCGACCTGCCCGTGCTGCGCCGGATCGCCTCCGACGAGGGGCAGGTCGTCGTCCTGGAGGACTTCTCGAAGATCCTCAAGGACGCCGGCGGCGCGCTCGCCTTTCCCGAGGGGGCCGGACTCGGCCGGACGATCATCGCCACCCTGCCGGCCGGCGGCGCGGACACCGGCGGTCTCCTGGTCGCCGCGATGGATCGGGGGGCGCACGACCAGTTCACCGAAGGCGCCGAGCTGGTCCGGCTGTTCGCCGGACAGGCCACGCTGGCGCTCGAACGCGCCCAGGCACAACGCGACCGGGACATGCTCGCCGTCCTCGAGGACCGGGACCGGATCGCCCGCGATCTGCACGACCTGGTCATCCAGCGCCTGTTCGCGACCGGACTGCAGCTGCAGGGCATGCACCGGATGGTCCGTCCCGAGCACCGCGAGCGCCTGGCCCGCGCGGTCGAGGACATCGACACCACCATTCACGACCTGCGCGCCGCGATCTTCGAGCTCCAGCAGGCGCCGAACTCCAGCTCGTTGCGCAGCGATCTCCAGGCGCTGGTCTCGGAGTACGCCGACGGGCTCGGTTTCCGTCCCCGGTTGATCATCAGCGGCCCGCTCGACACCGGCGTACCGGCGTCGGTCCGGCCGCAGATCCTCGCGGTCGTGCGCGAATCGCTGTCCAACGTTGTCCGGCACGCGCAGGCCTCGACCGCCGTCGTCGAGGTGACGGTCGGCGACGGCGAGGTGCTCGCCCGGGTGTCCGACGACGGCATCGGCATCGGCACCAGCACCCGGCGCAGCGGCCTGCGCAACCTCACCGAGCGGGCCGAGTCCCTCGGCGGCACGGTCCTGATCAGCGACAACGATCCGCACGGGACCGTGGTGGAGTTCACCGCACCGACCGACTAACGGCCCGTCAGGTCGGGACTCTTGCCCGCAGTGCCGACCCGCTCCCACCGGCGAACCTGAGAAGGAGAACCAGTGGGAGGAGCCTGCGGTGAACGACCAGTTGCCGGCGCAGCACGTCGACGCCCTGCTCGAAGCGGCCGTCGCGGCGCCGAGCATGCACAACACCCAGCCGTGGCGGTTCGAGATCGACGGTCACGTGATCGACGTCTACCTGGACGGATCGCGCACCCTGCCAGCCGAGGACCCGACCGGCCGGGCGATGCGGATCGCCGCCGGTGCCGCCACGTTCAACCTGCGGTGCGCGGCCGAGAGCCTCGGGTACGGCACCTGGTTCGGTCTCGCGCCGTACCCGCGCGAGGAGCCGGACCTGCTCGCCCGGATCGTGCTCGAGCCCACCGCGTCGCGGGACGAGGAGCTGCGTGATCTCGCCGTTCAGATCCCCTACCGGCACACCGACCGGCAGCCGTCCGACGACACCCCGCTCGCGGAAGAGGTTCGGGTCCGGCTCCTGCAAGCGGCGTACGCCGAGGGCGCCGAGCTCACGTGGCTCGGCCAGGACCAGGTCCGCGCCGTCCTCGACCTGATTCTCGACACCGATCTGCGCGAGATCCGCGACTGGCGGCGGCGCGCCGAACGCGCCCGCTGGGTGGGCGGTGTCCGCACCGCCGACGGTGTGCCGAGCACGGCGCTCGGGCCGCGTTCCGCTCGGTACCCGGCGGCCGTCCGCGACCTCGCGACCCATCCGGCCGACCGGATCCGCCCCGAGCAGAGTTTCGAGCAGCACCCGGATCTCGCCGTCTTGTCCACCGCCTGCGACGACCCCGCTGACCACGTCGCCGCCGGTGCCGCGCTTGAGCGGATCCTGCTGGTCGCGACGCGGGACGGGGTCAGTGCGTCGTTCCTGAACCAGCCGCTCGAGTACGACGACCTGCGCCAGCGTGTGCAGCGCCTGACCGGGCGGCCGGGCCACGCCCACATGATCATCCGCTTCGGCCGGTCGCGGCGCCCGTCGCAGACGCGGACCGGGCGCCGGCCGGTGACCGAATTCCTTCCGAAGGGGTCGTCATGATCAACGGTGTTGAAACGGAGGAGCTTGAGGTATGAGGACGCAACGGGTTGTGGTCGGCATCGACGGTCGTCAGGACTGTGAGAACGCGATCCGCTGGGGCGCCGCCGAGGCCGCGGCCCGCGGCGCCGAGCTGCACCTGGTGCACGCGTTCGTCTGGGCCGAGTTCCGGGTCCCGCTCGGGCCGAGCGAGGTCGCTCCGGGGCTCCGCGCCCAGGCCGAGACCATTGTCGCGGACGCCGTGGACCTGGCGCGGAAGTTCGAACCGGGTATCCCGATCACCGGCCGCAGCGTCGACGGGTTCCCGGCGCCGGTCCTGCTCGCGGAGTCGCAGCAGGCCGACGTGATCGTGCTCGGCAGCCGCGTCGCGGGCCGTCTGCTCGGCCTCGTCGTCAGCTCCGCCGGGACCGAGTTGTCCGCGAACGCACAGTGCCCGGTGGTCGTCGTACGGCCGACCGACGATGCCCTCACCGGGAGCCGGGTCGTCATCGGGTACGACGGTTCGCGGCCCGCGGACGCCGCGGTGGAGTTCGGCCTCGCGTACGCGCGGCGGCACCGCCTGCCCGCCCGGATCGTCGCGGTACTGGCCGAGGACGAGAATCGTGATCATTTGCTGCGGATCCGGCAACACGCCCGCGCCGCGGACATCGAGGTCGTCGAGGTGACCGGCCACCCGTCCGAGCTGCTGCTCGAATGGTCCACCGACGCACAGCTCTTGGTCGTCGGCTCCCGCGGTCGCGGCGGGTTCACCGGGCTCGTACTCGGCTCAGTGAGTCAGACGATGCTGCACCAGTCGCCCTGCCCCGTCGCGGTCATCCCGCGCGCGGCGGCCGAGGTGCGATGAGGTTTCTGCTTCGAAGAAATCGGCGCCGAACTCCGTGCCTACGGCAACGATGGACTGGGCGGCTGACGTGAACGCCGCCGTCCAAGCCCCCCAGCGCGCGGCGGCGGTCAGCGGCGGCTTTGGTGTTTGGCGTGTTCGACGGCGTAGACGGCGGCTTCGGTGCGCCGTTCGAGGTCGAGTTTGCGGAGCAGGGACGAGACGTAATTCTTGACCGTCTTCTCCGCCAGGTACAGCGATTGCGCGATCTGCCGGTTCGTCTTGCCCTCGGCGATCTCGGCGAGAATGCGACGCTCCTGCTCCGTCAACGACGCATACCGCGGATCCTCCACCTCGGCCGGGTGCCGCAGCCGTTCCAGCACCTTGACCGTCATCGAGGGATCGAGCAACGATTCGCCGGCCGCGAGCCGCCGTACCGCGTCCACCAGCGCCTGCCCGTTGATCTGCTTGAGCAGATACCCGGCCGCGCCCGCCATGATCGCGGTGAACAGCGCCTCGTCGTCCGAGAACGACGTCAGCATCAAACACGCCGGCGGCTCGTCCATCTGCGACCGCACCTCCCGGCAGACGCTGATCCCGTCACCGTCCGGCAGCCGTACGTCGAGCACCGCCACATCCGGCCGTACGGCGGGGATCCGGGCGACCGCCTCCGCGGCAGTGGCGGCGTCGCCGACGACCTCGATATCGGGTTCCGCGTCGAGGAGCTGGTGCAGTCCCAGCCGTACCACCTCGTGGTCGTCGAGCAGGAACACCTTGATCGTCATCACCATCTCCTCGGAATCAGCCCACCCCAGCCGGGCACTCCCTCCAGCATGCCCCCAGCACGCCCAGACGGCCAGGGACCTCGGTCCCGACCCCCAGGGACCTTCGGCGGCCCGCGGCTGGAGCGGACCGTTCGGCCTGGTCCGGGGTGACCTCGGACTCTGCTTTGGGCGGCGTACGGCTGGTTGGGTGGAAGCAACCGACAGGAAGGCAGAGGGTGATGGACGCACAGATCGCAGGCGACTCGAGCAACCTCGGCACCCGGATCCGGCACCGCCGGCGGGCGCTCGGCCTCACCACCGCCGAGATCGCCGACCGCGCCGGACTGACGGCCGACCGCGTCGAACACATCGAGACCCGCCCGTTCGCGCTCACCGGCGCCGAGCTGCTCCGCCTGGCGAACGCCCTCGACGCCACCGTCGAAGACCTCACCGGCCCGCGCCGCGTCGTACCCCACCAACCGCCCCTCGCCCCCAGCCTCGAACCGATGCGCCGCGAGGAGTGCGTCGTCCTCCTCAGCGCCGGCACGGTCGGCCGGATCGCGTTCAACGGAGTGGACGAGATCGTCGTGTTCCCCGTCAACTACCGCTACCACAACGACCTGATCGTGTTCCGTACGGCGGCCGACAGCACCGTCGCGCAGTACGACCTGGAACCCGTAGCCTTCGAACTCGACCACATCGACGAAGGCATGCAGGAAGGCTGGAGCGTCCTCGTCAACGGCACCCTCCGCCCCGCCACCCCCGAAGAAGCCACCGCCGCCCAAGTAACCCCCTGGGCAGGCGGCACCCGCGACACCCACATGACCATAGAGCCCCACCAAATCACCGGCCGCCGAATCCAAACGTGGTAACCCGGCGCCCGTTGCCCAGCGCGCGACACCTAGCGGGAGGTGCGACACCTTGCAGGGGGTGTGAACAGGCAATAACCAGTGCCCGCCCACCGCAACCTGTCCACACCACCCACAACTACCCCGCGGGCCGACCCGGAGCGGACCGGTGGGCTGGGCGAGCAGCCGGCTGACGAGCGCTACGACACCTCGCGGGGGTACGACACCTCGCGGGGGGGTACGACACCAATGCCGGGAGGTGCGACACCTTCCCGGGGGTGTGAACAGGCAATAACCGGTCCACGCCCACCGCAACCTGTTCACACCACCCACAACTGCCCCGCGGGCCGATCCCAGGAGCGGACCGGTGGGCCGGGGCCAGCAGCCAGCCGACGAGCGGGACGACACCTCACCGGGAGATGAGACACCTCACCGGGAGATAAGACACCTCGCCGGGACGTGCGACGCCTTCCAGGGGGTGTGAACAGGCAATAACCGGTCCACGCCCACCGCAACCTGTTCACACCACCCACAACTGCCCCGCGGGCCGATCCCAGGAGCGGACCGGTGGGCTGGGGCCAGCAGCCGGCCGACGAGCAGGACGACACCTCGCCGGGAGATACGACACCTCGCCGGGAGATGAGACACCTTGCCGGGACGTGCGACGCCTTCCAGGGGGTGTGAACAGGCAATAACCGGTCCACGCCCACCGCAACCTGTTCACACCACCCACAACTGGCCCACGGAGCAGGAGATGGGGTCAGCGGGTGGCCGAGCGGATGGTGGTCAGGAGTTGGGCGAGGTGTTGTCCCCACTGTTCGGCTCGGGTTTGTTCGGCTTGGTGGAGTGGGCCGGTGAGGTCGTCGACGTAGAAGCTTTCGGCAGGGCTGAGGATCTTGTAGCCGAGCTTGCGCAAGTGGCGTTCGGCTGCGCGCGCTGCGGAGCCGGGCAGGTGCCGTACTTTCGTCACCCGGGTGTCGAACGTCGCCGCCCGCGTAGTACGCCCAGCAGCACCACCAGCAGCACCACCAGCACCACCAGCACCACCAGCACCACCACCAGCACCACCACCAGCACCACCAGCACCACCAGCACCACCAGCTGCAGCACGCCCGAGCGCGTCCAGCCATTCGCGGATGCCGAGCTCGGTCGGCATCACCAGCTCGCTCTGCTTCGAGGCGTCCGCGCGTGTCGACGGACGGCTCATCGAGAACGCGTGGGTCGGTCCGCCGACAACCACCAGAGCGACATCGTCAGGCACAACAGTCGGTGCCTCGTTCACCGCGACCGCCTCGGCCGGTACGTGAACCCTCAGACCGTCGCGGATCGCCAGCGCGACCCGTTCGGTGTTTCCGAACATCGACTCGTAGACGACGAGTGCTCGAGCGGACATGACTCCCCCTCAAGAGGTGGTTACCGCGGCGCCACCACGCCGTACCTCCGGTGCCCGCTCCCGCTCCGTTTCGGCCGGCTGATGCGGGACGATCGCGACCGGGCAGGTCATGGCGGCTGTGGAGCGGCGGGCCACCGGATCGACCGGCAGCGAGCCGCTGTGGGCGCCGACGACGACCAGGCCGACCTCGGCGCTTTCGTGGACGAGTGCGGCGGCCGGTGGGCGGCTGCTCAGGAAGCGCGTCACCTTGACGCTCGGGAAGCGGCGCGTCCACGGTCGGAGCGTCTCCGACAGCACCTGCTCCGCCCGGCTGATCCATGACGCCTCAGGGTCCTCGTCGGCAAAGGGACGCTCCGCCGGCAGGCCGGCGTGGACGACCACCAGCTCGCCTTCCCGCGCCGCGGCCTCACCGAAGGCGAACTCCAGTGCCTCGGACGACAACGCCGTACCGTCGATGCCGACGGCAACCCGACGGTCGAGCAGCGACGGCCGCCAGGACAGCGGTACGACGACCACGGGGCAACCGGCCCGCCCGGCCAGCACCAGGTTCGCCTGGGTGTGTACGAGACGCTGCGGCCCCCGGCTTCTCGACCGGGCGACCACCAGCATCCGCGCCGCGCGGGCCGCATGCGCGAGCACGCGCGACCGCGCCCCCTCCCCCGCGACTGCTGCCAACTCGAGCCCGTACCCGTGGCGATGCCGCACATGCGCCACCGCGGTACGCAACGTCGCATCGGCGACCTCGGCCGGCGGCTTCGACGTGTAGCCGGTCATCGGGTTCGCCGATCCGTGGGCCGGGTACGGCGCTACGAGGACGAGCTCTGCGCCGCTGCGCAGCGCCTCGGTGGCGGCGTAGTCCACGATTCGCAGGTTCTCCGCCGTACCGTCGACGCAGACCACGACCGGACCCTTCCGGTTCCAGGCTGTCACTTCTTCTCACCTCGCACACCAACGGGCACACGAACGGGTACGACGGCCAGCGGGCAGGTCGCGTGGTGCAACGCGCCGCGGGTCACCGACCCGAGCAGCATCGACATCAGCCGTGGACGTTGTTTGCTGCCGACAACGAGCAGCTGCGCATCGCTCTCCTCGGCCCCGGTGACCACGCCGTCCACCTCGTGACCGCGCCGTACGTCGACCTCGATCGGAGTGTCCGGGTACTTGTTCTGCCACTCGGCCGCGATGTTCTCGACCTCCTGCCGGACGCTGTCGAACCACTGCTCGCTGAGACCGGCGACGTTCATCGCGTCCCAGCTGTACATCGACGGCAGATCCCAGACGTGCAGCAGCCGCACCGGAAGCCCGTGTACGGCGGCCTCGGCGATCGCGAACTCGATCACGTCGGTGTTGTCGTCGGTCTCGTCGACTGCGGCAACCACCGGGCCGGCATGATCGGACGGCCGCCAGTGCGACGGCACGACCACGACGGGCACCAGCGCGTCCGCCGCGTAGCTGACGGCCGCCTCCGAGGTGGAGCCGATCAGCAAGCGCTTGAACGTGCCCAGTCCGCGCCGCCCGACGACGAGCATCCGGCTGCCCGCCGCCGCGTCGATCAGTTTCCGGGCGGGCGGCCCGACCATCAGGTCGACCTCGTGGTCGAGGTCGCCCGGGCTCTCGTCCAGGTACTTCTGGACGTCGTTGATCAGCTCCATCGACGCGTCGTCGACCGCGGCAGGCTCCCACCCGGGCGCGTGCCGGACGTCTTCGTCGATCACGTGCACCGCCTGAAGGGGCTCCTGCCGGAGCATCGACTCCTGCAGGGCCCACTCCAGTGCACCGGTGTCACGCCAGGAGCCGTCGACTCCCACGTAGATGACCGGTTCGGCTGTCATTCCGGTCACCGCAGCCACGGGTTCTTCTGCACCATGTCCAGGCTGCTCCACCACTTCCCCAGGCCCCAGAAGTTGCCAGCGGCAACGAGGGCGAGGACGACGAGGGTGATGGCGCCGATGATGTGGTCGTCCAGCACCGGGTTGTTCTCCGGCGGCAGGTTCGCGGACCACATCAGCACGTAGAGCAGCGACCCGGCCACGGCCGCGATCCGCATTCCGATCCCGAGGGTCAGCGCCAGACCGATGCCGGCCAGACCGACCATGAACAGCGGGGTGACCCACCAGTCACCGACCAGCGACTGGTAGAAGTCCGCGAACGGGCCGGAGGTTCCCTTGCCGAGGAATCCGGCGGTCGGGTCGCCGCCGTCGATCCAGCCCTTGCCGGCCGGAGTGGCGTAGCCGAGGCCGAACAGCTTGTCGACGAACGCCCAGAGGAAGGTCAGACCGAACGCGATCCGCAGTACCGCGAGAGCACGACCGGCGGCTGTGGTGATGATCGGGTGGCGATCACCGTCAGGCTCCATGGTGGGAGCTGGGAAGTGCCGACGATCCGGCGTGGTGGTCATGATCTCGTCCTTTCACTCGGTCCTTCGGTCGATCGATCTCGACACCTCGATCGTGCGCTGCGGCGGACGCGATCTTCAGAGCCCTTCTCACCTCAGTCGTCGGTGCCGAAGGGCCCTTTCGACCCGGGACGTATGCCGCTGCCCGCCGCGCGGCCGGGGCCTGAGGCTGGAAGAGCAGATCCGCTTGGGTGAGCGGGTCGGAACGGAACGGATCATGATCATCGAACTGACCGACGACGAGATCGGCATCCTGCTCAGTACGGCCGCCCACGTACCGGCGATGCACAACGCCCGCCCCTGCCGCTTCGAGGTCCACGGACCGGTGATCGACGCACTGGTCGATCCGGTACCCGACGAGACGCTCGCCGGGTCGTCCGTTCGCGCGACCCACCTCGGCGTCGGCGCCGCGGTCCTCAACCTCCGGGTGGCGGCCGCGATGCTCGGTCACCAGACCCACTTCGCGACGCTGCCCGATCCCGCCCGGCCCGAGATCAAGGCGCGAATCTTCCTGGCCGGCCGCGGCAGCCCGGTCGCGGAGCTCAGCCACCTGTACGGCGAGACCACCCGACGGCACCTGATCCGCGAGCAGCTCGTCGACCGCCCGATCCAACCGCGGATCCGGCGTGTACTGGACCGAGCCGCCCGGGCCGAGGAGGCGAAACTCCACTGGCTCGAGACGCCGGCGAGGTCCCGCCTGGACGCGTTGCTGCGCCAGACCACGGATGCTGACGCAGGCGGTTTCCACTCCTTCAGCACGCGAGGACCGCAGCGCAGGGCGTTCGCGGGCTACGGCTATCCGTACCGCACCGGCGACCTGCTCGATCGGACGACAGAGGACCTGACCGGCGCCGCGGTTGCCGTCCTGATCACCCGCGACGAGGACGAGGACGCCTGGATCCGGGCCGGGATGGCGCTGCAGCGCGTCCTGCTCGTCGCCACGTCGCACGGCCTCGCGGCGACGTACCTCGACCAACTGACCGAGCGCACCGAGACCCGCGCTCAGGTCCGCCGGCTCGTCGCCGGCCACTGGCCGCAGATGGTGCTGCGGATCGGCTACCCCGCGCAGTCCAACGGCCACACCGGTCGCCGGGACTGGCACGAACCCGTCGACCGGTGGTTCTAGACAAGGAGACTTTCCCATGACCACACGGCCCGCCCCGATCATCGCCGGGTACGACGGCTCGACCGGCAGCCAGGACGCCCTGCAGTGGGCGACCGCGGCCGCGGTTCGGGCGATGGCACCGTTGCTGATCGTCGAGGCGTTCGAACTCGTCATCACCACGCGCCCCACGCCCGGCCACGTCGTACCGCTCGAGGCACTCCGGATGGCACGTCAGAACGGCCTGAACGCCGTGGCCGAGAGTGTGCGCCTGCACCATCCCGAGCTCACCGTCGAGACGAAGCTGGTCGGCGGGCCCGCGGCGCGGGCGCTGCTCGAGGCGGCGGAGGACGCCCGGATGATCGTCCTGGGGTCCCGCGGCCTCGGCGGGTGGAGCGGTCTGCTGGTCGGCTCGGTCGCCGTCCAGGTGACCACGCACGCCCAGTGCCCGGTCGTCGTCGTCCCGCACGACTACCGCCGCGCCGCCCGGCCGACTCCGACGGTCGTCGTCGGTGTCGACGGCTCCAAGGCGTCCGCGCGGGCGATCGACTTCGCCTTCGACCAGGCCGAGGCATTGCACGCCGAGGTCGTCGCGGTGCACGCGTGGACGAGTCCGTACCTGACGTACGCCGACGGCGCGTCGATGCTGCAGTTCGACGAGCAGAAGATCAAGGACGAGGCGCGGCTGCTCGTCGCCGAGTCCGTGGCGGGCGCGGCGGCCGACCATCCGGACGTTCGCTGGACGACCGAACTGGCGTCCGGTTCGGCGGCGCGCGCACTGCTGCAGCGGACCGAGTCCGCGGACCTCGTCGTCGTCGGTTCGCGCGGACGCGGTGGGTTCACCGGTCTGCTGCTCGGATCCGTCGGTCAGTCCGTTCTTCACCATGCGCACTGCCCGATCGCCGTCGTACATTGAGCGATGCTAGGCCCGCGACCTGCAGTCGCGGGCCCTCGTGCGTCGCTCAGAATCCCTTCTCGCCGAACAGTGCGACCTTGAGCGCGCCCGACGTGGCCGGCGTGCCGAACACGTCGTACGCGTCCTGCATTTCGTCGAGCCCGAACCGGTGCGTGATCAGCCCGGGCAGCTGCAGCCGGCCCGCGGCGAGCATCGACAGCAGCCGCGGTGTCGAGTACGTATCGACCAGACCGGTCGTGATGGTCACGTTCTTGATCCACAGGTCTTCCAGGTGCAGCGTCACGGGCGCACCGTGTACGCCGACGTTCGCGACCGTGCCGCCCGGCCGGACCAGCCGTGCGCACAACTCGAACGTCGCCGGTACGCCGACCGCCTCGATCACCACGTCCGCGCCGAGCCCACCGGTCAGGTCGCGGATCTTCGCCTCGACGTCCTCGTCCGGCCCCAGCGCCAGGTCGGCGCCGCGGTCGAGTGCGGCCTTGCGGCGCGAGTCGGCCGCGTCCACCACCACCACGCGCGACGGGGTGAACAACTTGCTGGTCGCGATCGCCGCCAGTCCGATCGGGCCCGCACCGACGATGACAACAGTGTCGCCGGGCGCGACCTGGCCGTTCAGTACGCCGACCTCGTACGACGTCGGCAGGATGTCGGCGAGCAGTACGGCCTCCTCGTTGCCGACGTTGTCCGGCAGCTTGTACACCGAACGGTCGGCGAACGGGACCCGGACCTGCTCGGCCTGCGTACCGTCGATCAGGTGGCCGAGAATCCAGCCGCCACCGCCCAGGCACTGCCCGTAGTGACCTTGCCGGCAGTACTCGCACCGCCCGCACGCCGTGATGCACGAGATCAGCACCCGGTCCCCGACCGCCACCCCGCGAACCCCGGCACCGGTCGCGGTGATCGTGCCGACGGCCTCGTGACCGAGGATCCGCCCGGGCTCCACGGTCGGCACGTCACCCTTCAGAATGTGCAGATCGGTACCGCAGATGGTCACCGCGTCCACGCGGACGATCGCGTCCTCGGGATCGGAGATCACCGGGTCCGGCACCTCGTGCCAGCTCCGCTGCCCCGGACCGTTGTACACCAACGCCTTCATCACAACCTCCCTGAACGAGACTTCTCACCCCCGACTCTGGCCCCGCCGCCCGATCCGGGCAGCGGCCGAACAACTCCACTCCGGCGGGACCTTCGATGCCCGCCGAACAGGACCTTCCGCCCTCCCCCGGCACGCCGCCCGACGGTTCACTGGAAGTGGTGAAGTACGCCCGCCCGGAAGGAGACCTGATGACTCACGCGCCTGTCCTGGTCGGTATCGACGGCACCCGCGACGGGGAGATCGCCCTCACCTGGGCCGCGTCGTACGCCACTCTGCAGGACGCCCCGCTGCACGCCGTCTACGTCATCGACGACGACGAGCCGGGCCCGGGTGCGTCCGAGAGCGGCCATGACAGCCGCCCTGATGATGGCGCCGAGGTGCTCGACCGGACCGCCCAGGAGCTGGACCGGATCGGCTTCCCGGACGCGACGCTCGACGTGCACCACGGCCGGCCGGCACAGGTGCTCCTCGACCTGGCCGAACGATCCGCCGCGCTGGTCGTCGGGCGGCGCGGCATGGGCGGCTTCGCCGAGCTCGTCCTCGGCTCCACCTCACAGGTGTGTACGGCGCTGAGCACCGACGTCCCGTTGATCGTCGTACCGGACACGTGGGACCCGTCCGCGCCGGCGCACGGACGCATCGTGGTCGGCATCGACGGATCGATCGACGGGCAGGACGCGCTGCAGTTCGCGTTCGAACTCGCCGCCGCGACGCACTCGGGCATCCTGGGCGTCCACGCGTGCGGCTTTCGGGACGACGACCACACCCAGGCACCACCGAACAACACCTGCGACGATCTGGTGACGCAGGCGCTCGCGGGCTGGGCCGCGAAGTACCCCGACGTGCCGGTCGAAACCCGTACCGTGATCGACCATGCCGTTCCGGTGCTCGCCCGCGAGTCCGCGGACGCGGACCTGATGGTGGTCGGCGGCGTCGGCCAGACGGCCTTCTCCGAGCTCCGGCTCGGGTCGGTGGCGCGCGGGTTGCTGTTCCACTCGCAGTGCCCGGTCGCGGTCGTCCACCACCAGGAGTACTGACCGTGCCGAAGTTCCTGCGCCGGGACGTGGTCGCTTCACTGCTGGTCGGCGTACTGCTCGCGATCCAGCTGCCGTTCGTTGCGCTGGGCAACCGTGCGATGGCCTGTCTGTCCTTGCTGGCGATCGGCGGCGTGCTGGTGGTGCTGGCCGGCGTTCAGGGTCCCGACCTCGGCGGCTGGCTGACCGCCGGTCTGGGCGCCGTGTCCGCGACCACCGGCACGATCGCGATCTCGCATCCGTCGACGCTGCTCTCGACGATCTCGATCGGCAGCGTCCTCGTGCTCTGGGCGGTCAACCTGACCGGGCACCTCACGTTCCGGACGCCCGAGCCCGCATCATGACCCCTTGCGCTGCCGGACGACCGCGACCGGTGAGGCCGCGTTGGTCAGCAGGCTCTGGCTGACCGACCCCAGCAGCAGGCCCGTGACGCCGCCCCGCCCACGCGAGCCGACGACGACCAGCGACGCCGCCTCCGACTTCTCGATCAGCCGGGTCCGGGCGCGGCCCTCCACGACCAGGGCGCGGGCGCTCACCGACGGGTACTTGGCCCGGTACGGCTCGAGGCTCTCGGCGAGCCAGTTCTTCAGCAGCGCCCCGGTGCTCTCGATCGGTGCGGCGTGCTCCGCCGGTGGCTGCCAGCAGTAAATGACCTCGAGCGCTTCGCCGGTACGGGCCGCCTCATCGAAGGCGAACGCCACGGCCAGCTCGGAGTCGGGCGAACCGTCGTTCCCAACGACCACCGGTCCGGTACGGCGTTCGCCGCGTACGACGACGACCGGGCACGGAGCCTTCGCCGCGACCGACGTGGCGACCGACCCCAGCACCGCGGCGGACAGCTTGCTCCGCGCGCGCGTCCCGATGACGAGCATCTCCGCTCGGTCTGCTTCGGTCAGCAGCGCGCTGGCGGCGTCGGCGTTCGCCAGCCACCCGGAGCCCCCGTCGTAGCCGAGCCGGTCCCGGGCGTACTGCACGGCCGCGTCGAGCTCCTGCTGGAACCGGTCGAGCGGCATCGGAGGCGGGACGTAGCCCTCGAGGCCGTACGTGGGCCATCGGGTCGCCTCGTCCAGGTACGCGCGGACCACCCGGACCGGAAGGCCGCGCTCCTCGGCCGCTTCCACAGCCCAGTGCAGCGCGACCTGCGCCTCGGGCGAATCATCCACACCGACGAGGATGTGCTTGGTCATGTCCGGGATTCCTTTCAGGTCAGCGGACTACTGCGACTGGACAAGGCGGGCGGCGTAGGACGGCGCGACTGACTCCGCCGAGCAGCGAACCGCGGATCCGGCTCCGGCCGCGCGATCCGACCACCAGCAGCGCAGCGTCCCGGGACTCCTCGGCCAGGACGTTCGACGGATTGCCCTGCACCAGCTTCTCGGTCAGTTCCACCTCGGGGTGCCCGCCGGCCTCGGCCGCAGTCGCGTCGCGCAGCAGCACCGACGCGTCCTCGCCGACGAGCAGCCTCGGATCCCGGTACGCGAGCACCGCGGTCACCTCCGCGTCGGTCTGCTCGGCGAACTCCAAGCCGAACGCGAGTGCGTTGCCGCTCTCCGCGGATCCGTCCACACCGACGACGACCTGGTCACCACGGTTCGACCGCCAGCCCGCGGGTACGGCGACCACCGGTATGGACGAATGCGTGGCGAGATGCTCGAGCAGCGATCCCGGCGGAAGCTCACGCCGTTCGTTGGCGCCGAGCACCACGAGCGAGCCGCCGGCCGCCTCGCGCAGCAGCACCGGCACCGGGTGGCCGATCACGACCTCGGCGTCGATCGCCACGTCGGGATGGTCCCGCCGAACGTCCTCGCAGGACCTGTCCAGCAGCCGCTCGGCCGTCCGTCCGAGGGTGTCGGTGCCGAGTTCGATGGCCGAGCTACCACCGCCGCTGATCGCGGGCCAGGGGACGACGTGCAGCACGCGGACCATCCGCCCGAGGCGTTGCGCCGTACGCGCAGCCCAGCGCGCGGCCGCGTTGCTCGCCCTCGATCCGTCGTACCCCACCACGATCGGCCGCGCGACCGGCCGCCGTACCCTGCTGCCCCCGTCCACCCGTGCTCCTCTCGCCTCCGGAGCCACGATCCTTTCGGTCACCGTCCGCGCGCGGCCAGGGACCAACGACCCTGTTTGGGGGCCCAACGGACCTCCCTGTCCTGCGCTTCTTGTGCGACTGTGGAGGGACCGAAGGTAAGGGACAGTGCATGAAACAACAGTAGGTAACCGGCTGGTGGTGCAGAGCGACCAGTTGAGCTGACGCGCACGTCTGGGGGGACGATGAGCACAGAGAGTCACGGCGCGGTGCCGCTGCACGGGATCACCGCCATTCCGGTCCGTACGTCGGGGATCGTGCCGACCGATGCCGCCGCGGTGATCCGCGAGCACCTCGCACCGATCCTCGGGCCCTGGGCGGCCCACAGCCGGGTCCGGCTGACCCGCCTACCGGAGCCCGGCCTGCAACGGCCGCTGGTCGCACAGGTGGACGTCCAGCTGACCGCCGGCCGCCGGATCCGGGCCCAGGTCGCCGCCGCCACGATGTCCGATCTGGTCGGGCTGCTGACCACGCGCACGATCGAGCAGCTTCGGCTCTACCCGGCCGCGCTCGCCGATTGCCTCCGGCAACGGGCCGCGACGATCCTGCCGCCGTCGCCGCCCGAGCTGCTGCCGCCGTCCCGGCGCCGGGTCAGCCGCCGCAAACGCTGCCACCCGGTGGCGATGACAGCGTCCGAGGCGATCATGGTGCTGGAGGCGATGGACTACCGCTTCCACCTGTTCCGCGAGAAGTTCAGCCGCCAGGAAAGCATCGTCACCCGGCTCGGCGCCGGACGCTACCGGATCCTCCAGCCGCGCCCGAACCCGATCGGCCTCGAGGTCTCCTCACCACCGATCATCCTGGCCGAAGCAGAACGCCGTACCGTCGCCCAGGCCGTCGCCCGCCTCGATCTCACCGGCGCCCCGGTCGACATCTTCACCGAGAAGTTCTCCGGCCATCTGCACGCCCTCTACGCCCGCTACGACGGCCACTACACCCTCCTCGGCGCCGAGACTTCGCACCCGCTCAGGTGAATTGCGGTACGACGCTGGTCTGGTGCGTGAGGGTGGTACGCAGGGGTGTTTGGACCGGCCGGCTTTCCAGAATGTACAGGTGGCTGGTGACCCCGTCCTTCGACCAGTGCAGGGTCATCGGGCGCTGGAACAGTTCATCGGCCGTTGCGGACCAGTTGGCGAGTTGCCGCAGATCCTCGTCGGTGAGGACGTCGGCGGCCTGTTCCTCGGGTGTGGTCGGGACGGTGCGCGTTCCGCGTGGGCCGGCGTACACGACCTTGGCCGGTTTCGTGCCGTGGTGGCGCACGATCAGCGGCCGGTGGCCGGGGTGCACCGAGTACTGGTCGGCGCCGGCGGGCTGCTCCCCCAGGCCCCAACCGGCGTGGACGCGCACGAACGTGCTCTCACCGCGCGCGGTGCCGGACGCACCGACGTCCGCACGCACCATCGGCTGCACGATCACCGGCATCACGGCCTTGAGGTGATCCTCGCCCAACGCCTCTCGGTTGCCTACGGCAACGGCACTGAACAGGGACGCGAAGCACCGCCGGCAGGCAGCGACCACGTCGGCACCCGTCCGCAGGTTGAGGAACACCTCGCCGTCCGCCGACTCCACCGGGCTGCACCGCACCGCGACATCGGTACCTTCGCCGCCGAGCTCGTCGTACGCGGTCAGGATCGCCTCGGTGAGCGCCGGCGGTACCGGTGCGTCGCGGAACGCCGTCCGGATCTCCGCCGTCGCCACACCGAGGTCACGCCCGGCCCGGAAGCGGCGGATCGCCTGCGCGATCACCGGGCCGAGCCGGTTCTCCTGAACGAACAGACGGTACGCCGCGGCCGTGACCACGAACCCCTCCGGCACCGGCACACCCGCACCGATCAGACCGCTGAGACGCGATGCCTTCCGGCCGACCAGGTCGGCCGGGTGCGCGCCGCAGTCGTCGAGCCGAACGACGTACTCGCTGTTCATCTTTCCTCCACCACCGAGGTGTTGGTTCCTTCCCTTTCATTCCACCCGGGACAGCGGTGGTGGCTGCAGAGTCGAAGGTCCCGGCTGGGGTCGCCGGACGACCGCCAGCACCACCAGCACCAGTCCCAGCACGAACATCAGACCCGCACTCGCCAGCACCACGATCCAGGCCCAGTCCAACGCCGGCGCGGTCGCACCGACATCGCCGCGGACCGCGATGTCCGCGCTGCCGTCCGCGGCCATCACGACCAGCGTCCAGTCGCCGTCCTCGATCGGCCAGACGATCGTCTGCGCACCCGGCCCGGACGCCTGCACCCGCCAGAAATCGAGCTCGCCCGGCGGCGTCGACGGCGCGCCGCCCGAGTGGTCGACGTACGTCGTCCGGTCCGCACCGAGCGAATCGACCGTCGCGTACGCGACGCCGTCCAGGTAGTTCTGCACGTCCGCGGACGGACCCAGACCGACGAACACCGGGACGTCGTTCGTGGAGGCCACCTGCAGGCGGATGTCACCGACCCAGTCCCGCGGCAAGGTCGCGGCGCCGATGTCGATCGTGAAGTTCTCACTCGTCAGCGCGTAGCTCGTGGTACTCATCCGAACCTCGCCCGAGGTGATGAAACCGGACGAGTCCCGGCGGCCCTGGTCGAGCCACAGCAACGTTCCGCCGACAGCCAAGCCGGCCAGCGACGCCAGCGTGACGAGTACACCGACGATCAGCGCCACGATCCGGCCGCCGGTCATCCGCGGGGCGGATCCTCCTGAGTTGGGCTGTTGGCCATAGGCGCTGGGCGGGGGCGGGTTGCCTGGGTTGCGCGGTGGCGTGCCCGGGTTACCGGGGTCCTGGCGCGGTCCGTCGATAGGTGACGGCGGTGGGCCGCCGACCGGTGGGCCCGTCGGCGGTGACTGGTGCAATCGCGTCGTACTCGGGTCGTCACCACCCATGTCGAGCCGGAACGGCGGGTACTGGTCGACCATCAGGCCCGCGTACGCCGCCACGCGCAACGCCCATCGCTGCATGCCCAGGATGAGGTCGAACACCGACCGCGGATACCGTCCGGTGAACAGCAGCACGACCGCCGCCACGAGCACCAGCAGACCGACCAGGCCGCCGGCCCAGATCCACGCGCGATCATCGGCCGTCGACGCGAACCAGGTCCCGGTTCCGAGGAAGATGCCGACCACGATGTAGTGCGGGATCGCCAGCAACCACCACTTCACCAGCACCAGCCCGCGGGACAGGTGCTGCGGGTACTCCACGTCGAAGTGCGCCGGGTAACTCGGTACGTCCTGGAGCGTGAACGGCGGATACCTGTCCGTGCCCAAAGCGCCGTACGCATAGAACTCGACGCGCCACGTCCAGCGCAGCACACCGACGTTGAAGTCGAAGATCGCCCGCGGATACCGCCGCGTGAACAGGATCGCGAAGAACGCCACCAAACTCAGCACCCCGAACGCGATCCACAACACCGCGAGCACGAACAGGTGCGGAATGACCAGCACCCATTTCACCAGCCACAACCAGCGATTCAGCCGGTCGTCGAGTGCCCCGTCCACCCGGACCGGGTACGTCGTCGTACTCATCGGACCCCTCCCGTCGTTCGTCCTCCCTCCCCCAGCGTTGAGCGCCGACCGGCGGGCTGAGCAGGGCCGAAGGTCCCCCGCAAGGCACCACTTGCTCCGCTGACGCGACGCCCGGTACCGGCTCCGGTGCGTCGGAGCGCTATTTCTGGTCGGGGTGCCGACGGGGCGCGATCCGGCACCACTCGGCGTCCCAGGCGCGGAACCGGCCGCGGTCGAGTGGGACGCGGGCCAGGCGGGCCAGGCCCCAGAGCAGCAGCCACGAGCCCAGCACGGTGGAGATGCCCGCCGCCGCGCCGTACGCGGCATTGTCGGAGCGCGGAGCCGGGACGATGGCGCCGCTGCGATCGAGCCAGATGGTGAGCTCGGCACCGGCCTTGGTACCGTGTACGAAGCTCGCATACCCCTGCCGCAGCGCACCTTGCGGATCGACGTACTCGACCTTGAGCACTGTCAGCACGTCGCCGGGCACACTCGGGACTTCGTGCTCCGCACCTTCGAGGGTTCGCGCCTGGACCTGGTGCAGTTCGGCCCGCTGTCGCGCCGACGACGCCTCGAGCGAGTTCTGTACGGCGTTGCCGGTGGCCGCCCCGATCGGAATCATGAGCAGCGCAACGACCAGCGCGCACCAGAGCACTGTGGCTTCGATCCGGTCCGACCGGCGGCGCAGCGCGTTGGGGCCGATTCCCAGCCGACGCAACTGCATGAGCGCCCACAACTCCCCAGACCGTTGCTTTCCGGCGCCCATAACGACCTCCTTGCCGCTCCTTCGCGTCCTCGTGTCGCGCGGGAATCGGCCCACCGGACCCTCACCGTCTTGACGACGGCGGGTCTCGTGGCCGCTGTGGCCACCTCATGCCATCCGGTTCCGGTGAGCCGGTTACCTCCCCTGCACGATCAGAATTGCTCGTCTGCCAACCCGCGGGCAGGGCCCAAGGTCCCGATCTGCCCGGACCCAGGTCACCCGGCGTTGTGTCCGTGGGCGTGTCGTCCACAGTTACTGGACGATCGGTCGGCTTTTAGGGCCGAACGGCTATTTCGGAGGGACCAATCGGCTGATGTCCACGGCCGCCGGCCGCGCCAAGCTCGAATCGAGGACGAGTCGTCGGGAGGTGGGCCGTGGGCGCACAGGCCAGAGCGGTGCCGTGGGTGCGGCAGTTGGTCATCGACAGTGGGCGCGCAGCGCACCGACGGCACCTGATCCACGGCCTCTTCGAGACCGACGTGACTTCGGCCCGTGGTGCGCTGCGCAGGGCTCAGCAGCCGCAGTGGTTCACCGCTTTCGTGATCCACTGCGTCGCTGCGGCCGTCGCGGCGCATCCCGAGGTTCAGGCGTACCGGGACCTGCGCGGGCGTGAGGTCGTCTTCGACGAGGTGGACGTCGGCCTGCCGATCGAGATCGAGGTCGACGGGCAGCCGTTCGCGTTCACGCACGTGCTCCGCAACGCGGGCCGCCGTACGGTCGAGGACCTGCATCAGGAGATCCACGCGGTCAAGGAGGATCCGCAGCTGAGTCCGTCGGCGCGCAAAGCGCCGTGGGTGCATGTCTACCTCTTGCTGCCGGGAGTCGCGCGCGGCGCGCTGCTCGGGTCGCTGCACCGGTTTCCCCGGTGGCAGCAGGCACTGGCAGGGACTGTCGGCGTGACCGCCGTCGGCATGTTCGGCGCCGGCCCGGGCTGGGGCATCGGCTTCCAGCTGCACACGCTCAGCGTCGTGATCGGCGGGCTCGCCAAGCGGCCGATTCTCTTCCAAGGCGTTCAGGTCGAGCGCGAGTTCCTGCAGCTGACCGTCAGCGTCGATCACGACGTGGTCGACGGCGCACCGGCCGCGCGGTTCGTCGGCCGGTTCCGTGAACTGCTCGAGAGCGGCGATGGTATCGCGTCGCCGACGTCCACCAGGAGACCAGCATGAAACACCCGCCTGTCGTCGTCGGCATCGACGGCTCGCCCGCAGCGGACGTCGCGATCATGTGGGGCGCGCAGGAAGCAGCCTCACTGCGGAGCCCCCTGCACCTCGTGCACGCCGTCGAGCGCGGAAGTGCACCGTCGCAGGCCGGCGAGATCGTCTACAAGGCCGTCGCCCAGGCGCGTTCGGTGGCGCCGGGGACGCCCATCGACACGCACATCGAGAGCGGCTCGCCGTCGGCTGCGCTGGTGAAGGCGTCCGGCACCGCCGGAGAGGTGGTGATCGGCAGTCGCGGCCTCGGGGTGATGATCGGCGCGCTGGTCGGCTCCACCGGCCTCGACCTGGCCGCCAACGCGCGCTGCCCCGTGGTCGTCGTACGCCCCGATCTCGGCTCCACGACCGGCGTCCGTGTCGTCATCGGGTACGACGGATCACCGGCGAGCGACACCGCGCTGGACTTCGGGCTGGACTATGCGCGCCGCCACGACCTGGCCGTTCGCGTCGTCGCCGCGCATCCCAGCGGGACCAGCCTGCACCAGATCACCGAGGACGAACTCCGGGAGGCCGTGCACTCGCGCGACGGCCAGGACGCCGAGCTCGTGTACATCACCGGGCATCCCGCCGAGCACTTGCTGCGGCTCGCGTCCGACGCTGCGCTCATCGTGCTCGGCGCGCGTGGCCGGGGTGGCTTCGCGGGCATGCTCATCGGCTCCGTGAGCCAGACCGTCCTCCACCACGCCGACTGCCCGGTGGCGATCATCCCCGCCGCCGCGATCGGAGGCTGACATGACGCCCCGTGTGAAAGGTCGTGAAATCCACTGATGACACTGCAGCAGCTGTCGGCTCGCGGTCTCACCGCTGAACAGGCCGAGCGGAGGCTTCACGAGCACGGTCCGAACACGATCCCGGCGCCGCGACCACCGTCCACCTGGCGCCGCGTGCTGATGCAGCTGCGCGATC
Organism: Kribbella sp. NPDC048915; assembly: GCF_040649595.1. NCBI lineage: Bacteria > Bacillati > Actinomycetota > Actinomycetes > Propionibacteriales > Kribbellaceae > Kribbella > Kribbella sp. NPDC048915. The sequence continues at coordinate 35,417 of NZ_JBEZFT010000063.1, forward strand.
CGATGATCCTGCTGCTGCTGGCGGCCGCCGTTCTCACCGCGACCCTGCGCGATTTCACCGACCTGGCGATCATCATGATCGTGGTCGTCCTGAACACGACCGTCGGCGTCATCCAGGAGATCCGCGCCGAACACGCGCTGGCCGCGTTGCGTCAACTGGCCGCGCCGCACGCAACGGTACGGCGGAGCGGGCGGCCGACCGTCGTGCCCGCCGCCGAGGTGGTGCCTGACGACGTGGCGTTGCTCCAGGCGGGCGACGTCGTACCGGCCGACCTCGTGCTGTCCGATGCCGTCCGGGTGCAGGTCGACGAGTCCACGCTGACCGGTGAGTCCGTCCCGGTCGAGAAGTGCGTCGGCGACGAATTGTTCGCCGGCACGGTCGTGACACGTGGTCGCGGTGCCGGCACCGTCACTCGGACCGGCCTCAGCAGCGCGCTGGGTCAGATCGCCGCACTCCTGTCGAACCAGCGCCCCCGGCCGACACCGCTGCAACAGCGGCTGGCCGGGCTGAGCAGGACGCTCAGCATCGTGGTCGTGGCGCTGTCCGCGATCGTCGCGCTGGCCGGGCTGCTGCGCGGGTTGCCGCTGCCGAGCATGGTCGTGACCGCGGTCAGCCTCACCGTGGCCGCCGTACCCGAGTCGCTGCCCGCGGTCGTCACACTGGCACTCGCGATCGGCGCCCACCGGATGGCGAAGCGCGCGGCCGTGGTCCGCAAGCTCCCGGCCGTCGAGACCCTCGGCGCGGTCACCGTGGTCGCCACCGACAAGACCGGCACCCTCACCGAAGGCATCATGCAGGCGGAGCGTGTCTGGACCGAGTCGTCCGCCGGAACGGCAACGGGTTCCGGCTACGACCCCGCCGGCCAGCTCGAACCGCCACCCGACACCACCGTCCAGCGCCTCCTCCGCGATATTGCGCTCTGCAACGACGCGGCCCTCCGCCCGCCTGGAGCAGCCGGCGACGGCGCCGGGAACGGTGACCCAAGTGGTGTGTGGCAGCCGATCGGGGATCCGACCGAGGCCGCGCTGCTGACGCTGGCGCGCCGCGGAGGGCTGGATGCCGACGAGGTGCGGATCGCGTACCCGCGGGTGCACGAGGTGCCGTTCGACAGCTCCCGGAAACGCATGACCACCTTCCACGAACAACCCGGCCGCGACGACATCGTTGTCATCGGCAAGGGTGCGCCCGAGATCATGCTCACCCCCGACGTGACGCCGTACGGCGACATCGATCGCGCGAAGGTCGTTGCCATCGAGCTGGCGCAGGCCGGGTACCGCGTCCTCGCGGTCGCCGACGACGTCCGCCCGGCCACCGCGCCCCGTACCGAGAACGGCCTCCGGCTCGCGGGCCTGATCGCGATCACCGATCCCGTCCGGCACAACGCCGCCGACGTGGTCGCGTCGTTCGGGCAGGCCGGGGTGGACCTGCTGATGATCACCGGCGACGCCCCCGGTACGGCGCTCGCGGTCGCGGACCGGATCGGCGTCCACGACGGGACCGCGGTGACCGGCGCCGACATCGACGAGGGCAAGGACCCGACAACGGCGCACGTCTTCGTGCGCATCCGCCCCGAGCAGAAGCTCGACATCGTGCGCGCCTGGCAGGCCAAGGGGCACGTCGTCGCGATGACCGGCGACGGCGTCAACGACGCACCGGCCCTGCGCCGCGCAGACATCGGCGTCGCGATGGGCCAGGGCGGGACCGAGGTCGCGCGGCAGGCGGCCGACCTCGTTCTCACCGACGACAACCTCGGCACCGTCCGGGCCGCGATCGAGGAAGGCCGGCGGATCTACACCAACATCCGCACCTTCCTGCGGTACGCCCTGAGCGGCGGTCTCGCCGAGATCCTCGTGATGCTCATCGGCCCGCTGTTCGGCCTCGCCGTACCGCTGCTGCCCGGGCAGATCCTGTGGATCAACATGCTCACCCACGGCCTCCCCGGCGTGGCGATCGGCGCCGAACCGGCCGACCCGGAGGCGATGCGGCAACCGCCGCGTTCACCGCAGGAGCAGATCCTCGGCGCGGGCCTCTGGCAACGCATCGCCTGGACCGGCACCCTGATCGCCGCCGCCACCCTCGCCGCGGCTCTCTGGTCCCGCGCCACCGGTGCCCCCTGGCAGACTATGACCTACCTGGTCCTGGGCCTGTCGCAACTAGGCCTCGCCCTGGCGCTACGCCGCCCCAGCCCGAAGCGCACGCACCGCCTCCGCTTCCTGGACATCGCCGTTGCAGGCGCGCTGGCAGCCCTGGTCCTCCCCCTGCTGCTGTCCCCGTTGGGCGATCTTCTGGGCCTTGAAACCATCACCGCCACCGACGCGACGTACGCACTGGCCCTAGCCGCTGTGCCAGCCCTACTCACCGCCGTGACACGAGACCGCGGCGGCCACCGGCGCACAGGGCCTCCGGCTGAGCGCGTAGCACGCAGCAGGCAAGTGGTTGGTGAGTGACGGCGACCCACCGTCTCGCGGTGAACCGACTACGAACGAGTCGCCATGGCAACGAACGAGCGCATCGGCCCCGCCTGGCAAGCGTTTGCAGGCAGGTCGGCACCCGCCGGGCGGGCCCAATACCTCCCGCAATCGATCAGGAACCGTTAGTCTCGTTCGAGGGATGGGAGGCACCAAAAGAGCCATCGCCCGTGGCCGCTGACTCACGAGAGGCGGACGGCAATGCCGCAACCGGGGGAGGCAGCGCACCGGTCGGTCCGACGATCGGTACGCGCCACCGCAGGCCGAGTCCCCCGTCCCCCGCGTGCGCTGGTGCCCCGGGATCGGCTGCTTGAAGCGCTCGATCGCGGCTCTCGGTTGCCATTGACAATGGTCGTTGCCCCCGCCGGCACCGGAAAGACCGTTCTGCTCGCGGACTGGGCGACCCGCCAACCTACTCCGGTCCGCTGGATCACCGCAACGAGTGACGCCGACATCCTCGACCAGCTCTTCCAGCCCACCCCACCAAGACTCGACCAAGCCATTGGCCCGACCCGCGAGCCGGCCGGTCGACCGACCGCGGCAGCTCTTGATCAGCCGGCCGGTGAGAGTGCCGACGTCGTGACCGTTGGCACGACCAGCAGAACAGCGGCCGAGGCGGCGGTTGTGGCTGCGGCTGTGGCGGCGGCTGAGCGAGCTGTGGAGGCGGCTGTTGAGCCGGAGTTGGTGGTGATCGACGATGCGCACCTGCTGCCGCGGAGTTCTTTTGAGCGGCTGTCGGCGCTGCTGACGGACGGTGCCCGGGACGTCCGGTTGATGATCGCGAGCCGGTACGATCTGCCGCTGCCCATCGTCGAGCTCGAGTTGCGGAGTCAGGGATCGACGCTGCGGGCGCGCGACCTGCAGTTCACCCACGACGAGGCAGCGGCGCTCGTACGGGCTCACGCCGCCGGGGCGACCGAAGCCGACATCGAACTGCTGCAGCAGAAGGCAGCCGGATGGGCCGCCGCGCTCGTCCTCGGCGCGCACGCGATCGCCACATCCAGGGATGGCCCGATCCTGACCGAACGCCCGGTGCTCGACCTGCTCCTCGGCGACAGCTTCGACACCCTCGACCCGCGCACGAAGACGGTCCTGCTCTGCACCTTCGGCGAGCCCGACGTCACGTCCCGCCTCGCTACCGTGCTGAGCGGTGACAAGGACGCCGGCGCACTGCTCGCCGATCTGGCCGCGGGCGGACTGCTCGTCACCGCGTACGGTGACGAGCCCGATCCCGCGACGACGTACCGCTACCACCCGCTCCTGGTCGAGTTGCTCAGGCGACTCGTCGCCATGAACTCCGACAACGCCGACCGCGTCGTACAGGCCCACCGCCGCGCGGCCGTGTACTTCGAACACCACGGCGACCCGCCGCAGGCCCTCAAACACGCACTGGCCGCCGCTGAACCCGAGCCGGTCGCCCGGATCCTCCTGGCGCACGGCCCGGCGATCCTGATGGGCGGCGATGTCGACCTCGTGACAGCCGCGTTCGACGCACTGCCCGACGACTATGTGGAGACACACCCGCGTCTCCTCGGCGTCCGTGGCCTCCTTCGCCGCCTGACCGGTGATCTCACCGGCGCTGTCATGGACGCGGGCCGGGCCGGCGCCGCGCTGACCGCCGACGCGCCGTGCCCGGAGGAAAGTGCCCTCGAAGCCGATGTCCTGCTGCTGCGTCTGTGGCAATCCCGCTTCGGCTGGTACGACATCGCCGACGCCATCCACGCGACCAGAGCCCTGCGCGAGCGAGCCTCCCACCCGAACCACGACCGCGCGGTCATCGGCCTCGAGCGGCTCGCCTGGCTCCTGCTGGAACTCGCCGAAGCCGAGATCCTGGTCGGCGACTCCGACGAAGCCCTCGGCCATCTCGACGACGTACTGGTCACCGCCCGCATGGCCCGCCATCCACAACTGGTCGCAGCCGGGCTAGCCGACCGGGCCGTACTCGAGCTGACGCGCGCCCAAATTCGCAGCGCCGAACGCTCCGCCCACTCGGCCCTCGACGCCGCCCACGAGCACGGTCTGCCGGACGAGTACGTCGTCCGGGCGCAGCTCGTGTTAGGTCTCGCAGCCTTCAACCAGCTCGACCTGGACGAGGCCCGGCGCTGGCACGACCTCGCCGCCGGCCTCGACTCGAACGGCATCGACCCGAACGGCATCGACGTCACCGGCGCCGACACGGCGGATGCCGACCTCGTGGTGGCCGCACTCCGGGAGACGTTGCGTACGGTCACCGTGATCGAGGACGGTCAGCTCGACGACGCCCGGTTGGAGCTGGCCTCGGATCCGCCGAGTTCCGGTCCGATGCCGTCGTTCATGGTCCGCGACCTGGCCTTGCTCCGGCTGTGGGTCGCCGGACTGGTGGGTGACCGCGGCTCGGTCGCCGAACAGATCAGCGTCCTCGAATCGTCCGGATCCACCGCCGACGCCGCCCTCGCGAAGGCGGTCGACTCGATCGTGGCCGGCGACGTACACCGCACCCTCGGCGCCGTCGACGAATCGTTGACGCAGCCGGGCGGACATCCGGCGCTCGTTGCCTCGGTCAAAGCGTTCCGGACACTCCTCCTGCTGCGCATCGACGACCGCGCAGCAGCCGAGAAGGCGCTCGCCGACCTCGTCAACGACATCGCCCCTCAGCAACTGCTGCATCCGCTGGCGGCAGCGGGCCCCGACCCGGCCTTCATGGACCTGATGACCCGGTACGCCGGTACGCCCGACGCGCACCCGTTCGCCTCGTTCGCCCTCGACAAACTCACCCGCTACCACGCCCGCTGCCGCATACCGGCCGGCTACGTACCAGCCATCCCCAACTCCGGCCCCAACTCCGGCCCCAGTACGCCCGACCCCAACTCCGGCCCCAGTACGCCCGACACGCCATCCGCCCGGTCGCTGGACGCCGTCGTCAACGGGGCAACGATTCGCTTCACCGCCCGCGAAACGCAGGTCCTCGACGAACTGGCCCTCGGCAGCTCGTACGCCGAGATCGCGCAGACGCTGTACATCACCGAGAACACGGTCAAAACCCACCTGATGTCGCTCTACCGCAAACTAGGCGTAGACCGCCGCTCGGCCGCCCTACGCACCGCCCGCACCATCGGCCTCCTCTAACCCACCGCCCCACGAGCCCACCCCCCACGGCCTGTGCCGTGGTGGGCGTGAACAGGTACCGGGCCGAGCCAACCCGAAATAACCTGTTCAACGCCCCCAGCACCAGTCCACTCCCCCACCAACTGACGCCGCCTCCGCACCACCCACCCCCCACGGCCTGTGCCGTGGTGGGCGTGAACAGCTACCGGGGCGAGCCAACCCGAAATACCCTGTTCAACGCCCCCAGTTCCTGTCCCGTGCGCCGATAACTGACCGCCGCCGGACGGGCGGGCAGCTTGCCCCCTCAACTGGAGGGTTGCCCCCAATGCCGCTTAGTTAGTGGGTACGGTTTGGTGTCAAGCGGTGTGTCGGTGAACGTGAAGCAGCGGGACTCCCGGTAGGAAGCGCTTGTCCT
>NZ_JBEZFT010000064.1:0-41280 GCF_040649595.1 Kribbella sp. NPDC048915
CACGCGCTGACCACCCCGCCGAACCACGGCCCGACCAAACCAACCCCAAGTGGAACCCACCCGCAGCGAGGCGGGACACCCCACCACGCCCACCCGGCCCAGCACCACGCCAAACCGGAATCAGCGCATCACGCCAAGCCGATCGGTGGATCGAGGCTTAGTCAGCAGCCGAGGCGATCCATGTATCTCTGAGCGACTGGTCAAGAGTGATCCGGGGTGACCAATCTAGGCTGCGCCGGGCGAGGGAAATATCAGCGCACTGCCATGAGACCTCGGCTGCCGAGGACTTGTGTGTTCTCTGAGGGTCGTCGCCGACGATTGGCTCGACCCCGGCTTCGCTAATCTCAATCAGTTGCTTCAGCCAGTCACCGGTCCGGACTGCGTGCCCTGAGCCGATATTCAAGAGCGGAGGGGTGTCCGCGGCGGAGATAGACGCGACGGCCGCAGTTGCGACGTCCCGCACATCCACGTAGTCGCGCCAGCCGTCGAGCGAGTCCACGATGACCGGCTCACCCCTTCGTAGCCTCGCCACTGCCCCGCCCAGCATCGTGCTGGTCGGTGACAGAGGCCCGCTGACATTGAAGATCCGAAGGATCGTCATAGCTAGGCCCTGTGCTCGCGCATGTAGGGCGACCTGGGTAGCAGCCAGCTTCGAGTAGCCGTATGGACTACTCGGCCGTTCCTCGACACCCTCATCGATCGGGCGTCGACCCTCTGGCGCGCCGTACTCTGCGGACGACCCCAGCTGCACAATCCTTGCTGCCGGTGCCGCGGTCCGTGCAGCTGACACGAGACTGTGCACGCTTGCGACATTCGTTCGCATCATCTCGCTGGCGGTACCGCGCACGGCGCCGGCGCAGTTGATCACGGCTGTCGGGGCATATGAACGAAGCAGATCAACAAGTTCTCTCTGCGGTGATTCAACGAGGTCGAGGTTGGCGTCTACCTTCGGGCCAGGGTTTCGACCGACGCGAAGATGATCGATCCCGCGGTCGGCCAACTCTTGCGCGCAATGGTGTCCCATGAACCCAGATGCGCCGAGGACCACTACACGCATGCCCGAGCCGTCAGCGTTGGCGGAGGCGTTCACGGCGGCGGACTGGGGCGACGAGCCTTGCATTGCTGATCTCCTGCGTCTCGGGGTCGTAGTCGCACTGGACGAGACAGGACCAAAGGTGGTTGCGAGTCTCGCGATACAACTTGGCGATGTTCTCGCTCAGGTACAGCGCTCCGCCGCGGGACCCGGGTGCGTGGATGCCGGCGCAGTAGAGCCAAGTCCCCTTGCCGTCTGGGCGGGGGAGGGTTCCCAGATACGCCAGATCGCCACCCTCGTTTCGATGCCTCGGTGACCGCAGCTTCTCGCCGGTGGACTTGTCGAGCAAGTACCAGCTCTCGTCGTCTCGCTCGAAGCCGTATGCGTTATCTGACGCAAGGATCTGAGTCAGCCACGGCGACTGCCGAGGGCCGCAGGTCACGACCAGGCCGTCGCGGTTGAGATCGACGTACGCACCTGCAGGCAGGTGCTCAGTCTCCGTCTCAAGCCCGAACTCCATTGCGAGCCGCTGGATGTCGTCCCGAAATGCGATGTCGCTTTCGTGTACGACCGGGCGCTGCGGACCTTCTGGGTACGGCGCCTGCTCGACCGGCAAGACGACATGCACCGTGTCGCCGCTGCTGAGCAGTACTCTCTCTGGCCGGCGGCGCGGAGCTCCCAGCTGTGACAGCCGTGCCACCGAGAGGCCGACGCGCTCAGCGATCTGCGCGAGCGTCATGCCGTCCTGACGCATCTTGTCCAGCGCTGAGCGCCGGATGTCGCCGACCTCGTTGATGGCCGCATCAAGCGCGTTGAGGACGTCGCCCGAGTAGATGAACTGCTCGACCGGATCCTCAAGCGCCCGGAGCCGCTCAAGCTCATCCACTCAGATCACCTCCTTGCATCCACCCATCCTAGTGCCTCTCAACTTCAGTCTTAAGACCCCCTTGAAATCGCGACTTAAGGGGTGCTTAACTAATCCATACAGAGCAGCCAAACATGGCAGCCGAGGCGGATGGGAAACCACACATGACCAGCACTACAGATCTGCCGGTGGAAGAGGGGTACGAGCCCGCAGGCAGCGATGCTGCCCACGGGCGATCAGTAGGGGCCATGCTCAGAGCCGCGGCGCGTCTACGTGCGCTCGAGAGCGCACTCGACAAGCGCGGCCGCGGCGTTCCGACGTACACCGTGCCGGAAGCGGCGGCGCTTCTGAGCATTTCGCCAGAAGCCCTCTATCGCTTGGTGCGCGCGGATGCCTTTCCTGCGGTGCGCGTTGGCCAGAAGTACTCCGTGCCCGCGGCCGCGGTGAGCGACTTGCTCGAGTTCGGGACGTCCTTGGAGATCACGGACTGGGCGTCGCAGTGGAAGGAGAGGCATCGCTCTGTGACGGGCGGTGCCGCATGACCGATTCAGACAGATCGATGAGCCGGCCCTGCTCAGGGCGCCAACCACGGAACAGGGCCGGTTCTCCCATCACTCAGCAACGAGTTCGAGAGGTCTACAGCATGACTGACGTAGGGCAGACCGGCACGGAGTGGGTGCCGCCGATTGGGTTGTTGCAGTTGCCGGGCGCGCATGTCGCGGTGATTCGTGGGTTGTTCGAGCTGGCCGCGTTCGTGGCGGACCACCCGGAGTTGCCCGCCCCGATGGTGCGGGCGACCTTCCGCACGCCGCCTGAGTTCGACCGCGAACTGTCGGCGGCGGAGCAGTACATTGCTGCTCGAGCGTTCGTGGATCAGTTGGCCGCCGTGCTGGGAGTTACGCCGGTGACCGGCGCGGGGGGAAGTCACTACACCGCCGAGCGAGCCATGGGGTCGGTGAGCGCGACTGCCTGCGCTATCACTCCGGCGCACCTGGCCGGGTGGCAAGCGCTGATGTCGTACGGCGACAGCGTTCAGCCCGAGGCCGCTCCTGCCGATCACGCGGGTGGTGCGTGATGAGCGAGCGCACACAGATGGATCTGGCGTGGCGGATGCTGGACTCGGCCGCGGCGGAGATCGACAAGGCCGACACGAAGGCCGGTATCGCGGCGACGTTGGAGACGGCTCTGGCGGCGGTGGCGCTGACGCTGGTGTCGCAGTCGGGTGGTGCGCCTTTGGCGGCGCGGGTGTTGTTCGGTGTGGCGCTGGTCGCGCTGGCGGTGGCGCTGGGATCGGCACTGCTCGTGGTCGTGCCCCGGCTCTATCGGCCAGCCGATGCGCTGGTGCCGGGTGAGTTCTTGTACTTCGGCGCAGTCCGCCGCCGTTCGGTTGACCAGTTGGTCGACCACCACATCGACCCACAGTTCACGGCGGCCAAGGTGGCCGCGCCGTTAGTGGCGGTGACGCATCAGGCGAAGCGGCTGGCTGATATCGCGTGGACCAAGTACCAGTGGGTGCGGGTGTCGTTCGTCGCGGCTGTTGCGGGTTCGGTGCTGGCTGTGGCCGGTGTGCTGATCGGTGGTGCGCGATGATGCGGCGGCCGACCAGGACCGAGGGCGTGTTGGTTCCGCGCTACACGCTCGCGATGGCCGCGCTGCTCGCGGTGGGCGTGGTCGCGATTGTGTGGGACAAGACGCCTGCGTTGACGGAGCTGGGCTACTGGACGGCGGCGGCTGGGGCGGTCGGTTTGGTGACCGCTGGCTTGCTGGGTTGGCGGCTGCTGCACGGCGCGCTGATCGCCACGCCGTTGTGGGTGCTGCTGGCCGGTGCGGTCGGGCTGCGGCTCGGTACGCCCGGCGGTGCATCGGGCTGGGTGATCGGCGGTGGCGCGTTGTTGCTGCTGACCCTTGGTCTGGTGGCGGTGAACCGTCCGGTCGGTGGGGGTCTCGCGTTCGCTCTGTGGCTGGCGTACGCCGGTTTTGTGCTGCGGGCGTTGCCGTCGAGTGTGGAGGTGTCGGGGCGTTGGTGGCAGTTGCTGCTGGCGGCCGGGGTGGTGTTGTTGGGGACGGCGGGGTTCACGCTGCGGTCGCGGTCCAGTTCGCGGGGTCTGCTGCGTCGTCTGGGCCGCGCCGGCCGGGTGACGGATGGTTTGGCGTCGGGGTGGGATGTGCGTCGGGTGTCGTCGGCGCGGATGCTGCGCAAGAAGGCGAAGATCGTGCGCCCCTCGCTGGCCGAGGTGCCCGCGTGGAGGCGGCGGTTCGTGCCGCTTACGCAGCTCGGCGCGACCGTGGCGACGGTCGGCTGGGTCAAGGTCCGGTCGTCTGCCGAGGACCACACCCTGACGGTCGCGGGACCGCGGGCGGGTAAGACCGGCTTGATGATGAACCATCTGCTGGACGCGCCGGGTGCGGTGATCGCGACCTCCACGAAGACGGACATTCTCGACGTCACCCGGGCTCAGCGCGCCAAGCGTGGACCGGTGTGGGTGTTCGACCCTGACGGACTGACCGGGGACGGGTCGACGATCACGTTCGACCCGCTGAAGGGTTGCACTGATGCGGGTGTGGTGATGGACCGCGCGTCGGATCTGCTGGACGGTGTCGGCGCGAAGTCCGACGATGCCGAGCACTGGCTGAACCTGGCCCGGCAGGCGCTGACGGCGCTCATGCACGCCGCCGCGCTGGGCAGCTACACGATGGCCGACGTTCAGCGGTGGATCGCGCACCCCGACGACCAGGCCAAGAACGACGTGCTGTGGGAGCTGCGGGTCGCGAACGCGGCCGGGTTCGAGCAGCAGGCGATGCAGTTCTTCACCAACAACGAGCGCACCCGCTCGAGCATCTCCACGACGATCATGCCTGCCCTGTCGTGGTTGTCGGTCCCGACCGCCGCTGCTGCCGCGGCGCCTGGTGGGGTGCCGTTCGATGTGGAGCGGTTGCTGGCCGAGACCGGCACCGTCTATCTGCTGGGTGCGGAGGACAGGAAGACCGCGCCGCTGGTCACGGCGCTGACGGCGCACATCGCCCGCCATGCCAAGGCCCTTGCGGTACGGACGCCGGGCCGCCGGTTGGACCCGCAGTTGACGATGGTGCTGGACGAGGCTGCGCTGATCTGCCTGATCCCGCTGGACCGCTGGACCGGTGACTTCGGGTCCCGCGGGATCACGCTGCACATCTCCGCGCAGTCCCGCGCCCAGCTGCGCGACCGGTTCGGCGAGGCCGCCACCGGTGCGCTGATGACCAACGTGACGACGAAGGTTGTGCTGGCGGGCACCAGTGACGGCGACGATCTGCAGTTCTGGTCCACGCTGTGCGGGGAGCGGTTGGAGCAGGTCGCGACCCGCGACCGCACCACCGGCGGCGTGTCGATCAGCGACCGCCGCGTCCCGGTCCTGACCCCGGGCCAGGTCGCGCAACTGCGGGCAGGGCAGGCACTGATCATCACGCGCGGCATGCCGCCCGCGATCGGCCGCGTGCGCATGGCGTGGAACCGGCGCGACCTGCGCATGGAACGGTTCCACAACCACCGCACCGTCCAGTGGGTCACCCGCCATCTGGCCGCGCTCGAGAACCGGGTCGGTGACCGGATGCTCGGCGACGCCGCCTGGGTGCGTGACCAACTGCTCGTCGGGATCGACCGGATGAGCACCGCACGGCAGCGGCTGACCGGCCCGGTCGTGCGACGGATCGCGGCACGCATCGATGCGGCGGTGACGTGGCTGGAGGCCACCGACCCGGCGCGCGAACTGCTCGCCCGCCTTCGGCTCGCCGGCGCCATGCGCAAGGCCCGCGCGGGCCTCGCGGCCCGTCACACCGGCCGTCCCCGCGAACTGGTCGGCAACAGCCGCGACACGGACGGGAGTGCGGCGTGACGACCCCGGCCGGAGGACCCGGCGACGAGCTGCGTGCGCGATGGAGCTGCGACTACCTCGCCGAGGTCCTCGACCTCGAGGCGGTCCCGGCGTACGACCGCGACGGCCAGCCGACCGGGTGGGTCGCGATCGACCCGGTCGTGCTCGAAGACCGCTTGGTGGACCTGTACGCCGAGGGAGACGACTGATGCAGTACGACGACGAGAAGGACCCCGCAACCGCCGCGCTCGCGGCGGTCGCCGGTCTGGCCCGCTCGGTCGAGGCCCTGACCCGCGACGTGGCCGCGATGAAGACCGGTCTTCGCCAGACCGCCAGCAAGACCGCCGTCGCGCGGCTGAACGACACCGTCGCCACACTTGGCAATACGGTCGCCGCGTTCGAAGACCTACTCACCCGACTGGCCACCAAGCCGAGCAGCGGCAGCAAGGCCGCCGCCGGTGGTAGCTCGGTCGAGCCGGTGCGGTCGTGGCTGCGCCTGCCCGAGAGCGACGAGGCCGTCGTGCAGGCGGTACTGAGCGAGCTGCTGCCGTGGATGGAGTCCATCTATCTGCGGTACGCGACCGCACGGGAGACGCTGCCGCCGTGCTGGCTGTGGCACCCCGAAATCGTCGAGGAACTGCTGTGGCTGATGGACGCCTGGACCACCGCCTACGAAAGCGACGAGGCCTCGAACAAGCTCGTCGGTGACTGGCACGACCGCCAGCGCCCCGGCGTCACCCGCCGCATCGGCGAGTACGCCCCGGCTTGCGACGTCCTCACCCACCGCGATGACGCGGGGCAGCCAGCCGTCACCGTTCCGCTGGCGGTCGACGCCGACCCGTTCGTGACCTGGTGGGCCACCGCCCGCGACACCCACGGCCCCGCGCCGACGCCCGAGCAGATCAAGGCCGGCCGCCGCGGTGACCGCGGATTGGCCGCCGTACCGAACACGACCGCTGGAGGCCAGCGATGACCACCCAGTCCACCATCCTGCCCAGCACACTGTCGGTCGGGCTGTTCGACAGGCTCGACCAGCTGGACGAGCTCACCTGGCCGATGATCGCCGCGGGCGCCGCTGGGCTACTCGTCGCCGCAGCTGTTCTGACAGGCCTGACCTTGGCCGTTCGTCGGGCGGGGCGCACCCTCGCCGCCGCGATCGAGACCGGGCGACTGACCACGCGGCGCGTGCTGATCGTCGTCGCGATCATCGCCGCACTCGGCGTGGCCGGCGTCGGCGGTGCCCGCTCCTTCGGTGCGGTGTCGGCCAAGTTCGACAGCCCGCTGGTGCCGTTGGTTGCCGACGGCATGATCGTCGCCTGCACCGCGCTGCGGCTCGCCGCGCTCACTCGCGGCTGGCGGATTCCCGGTGCCCTGGTCACGACCTATGTGTTCATCGGCGGCACTGTGTGGCTCAACATCGACACCGCGCACGGGATTGCGGACGCGGTCGCGCACGCGCTCGCCCCGCTGGCCTACGCCGTCCTGGTCGAGATGCTCGCGCATCTGCTGCGGCTGTACCTGCGGCTCGCGCAGCCCGCGAAGCCGCGGCTGTCGGCGCTGACCTGGATCACCTCGCCGGTCATCACCACCCGCGTGTGGCTGCACCTGTCACGCACCGGCACCGACGACTCGGCCGCCGCGCGGGCGCTGGTCCAGCAGGTCGTGCGCATGGCGTCGCGGCTGGCGACGCTGTGCCCGAGCCGCAAGCTGTGGCCATTCGACGCAGCCCGGGCCGCCCGGACCGCCGCGCTCCAGACGATCCGCGACGGCCTGCTGTCTGCCGGCGAGCTGGCCGCTCTGCTCCCGGCCGGCGGGCGGCTGACGCCCGGCGAACTGCTCGCGCTGGTCGATTCCGCCGCGCTCGGCCTCACCGGCCCCGCTACCACCGACCAGGCCGCAGCCAACAGCGCTGAGGGCCGCAGCGCCGAGCGCGTTGAGCCGTCGGCTGCACCGGTCTGGCTGCTCGCGTACCTGCTCGGTGCACTGCGCACCGCATCGCAACCCGCACCGGGAACTGCACCTGGTGCATGGGCAACTGCGCCGGTGGGTGCACCGGTGCACCGCGAGGACCGCACTGCACCGGCCGCACCGGTGCACGACACCGCCCCGAACGGTGCACCTGCACCGGTGCACGAACCGCACCGCACTGGCCTTGCGGCGCGTGGGGCCGCTGAGACTGCACCGCGTAAGACGGCGGGGCCGTCGGATGCCGAACTGCTCGATGCGGTGGTGCGCCACGCGGCCGAGCACGGTGGTGCGCCTCTGGGGCAGCGCGAGATCCGCCGCGCCACCGAGGAGGCGTTCGGGAAGCCGGTCGGCTTCGGCCGCGCGAAGCGGCTCCAGGAGTTGGCGGGGTGGGCCGAGCCCACCGCCGCCGAGAACACCGACACGGCGTCACCTGCTCCGCAGGTCAGGGGACAACTCCAACTCGTCAACGAACCCAACGACTCCGACGAGACCAGCACCAGCCGCGAACTTGAATCGAGCAACAGCCGATGAGCATCCACAGCACGAATCCAGACGTTACGAAGAAGCACAGCAATCGACTCGCAGCGACCAAGACCCAGCCGATGCAGCAGTCGAGCGATCTGATGATTCAGCAGCAGCCAGCAGGCAGCAGCAGGATCAAAGAACTCAGATCACACCTAGGCATCACGATCAAGTGGAGCCTCGACTCCGCTTCGCGTCGTCGTATCGGCTTGCCGTCTGCGGCGGCCGTCGACGCTGTCGCGCCGGTCGTATGTGGGGGTGCGGCATGGCTGTAGTGAGCGTTCGCAGTGGTCACCGGGCCGACTACCTGACCGGCGCGGTCGCGTCGGGACGGGAGAACTACTACACCGGCGCGGTCGCGGCCGGCGAGCCGCCCGGGCGTTGGTTCGGCAAGGGCGCCGAAGCGCTCGGGCTGACCGGCGAGGTCGATGCGCAGGACATGACCGCGCTGTACGAGCGGTTCATCGACCCGCGCAGCGACGCGTTCCGGGACCCGGCGCGGTGGGACGAGGCCGAGACCCTCGGCCACACCGGCCGCAACTACAAATCCGAGGAACAGGTGTACGCCGATGCACTGGCCAAGGAGCCCGGTGCATCCCCGGAGCGCCGCGCCGAACTGCGTGCACTGGCAGGTAAGGCGGTGCGCAAGAACGTGTCGTTCCATGACGCCACGTTCAGTCCGCAGAAGTCGGTGACGGTGCTGCACACCGCGTTCGAGGCGCAAGAGGTGCAGGCCCGCACCGAAGCGGAGCGGGCGCGCGGTGCACTCGAAGGTGCACTGGCCGACGCGGAGCGCACCGGCAACCGCGCAGCGGTGCACCTGCACCGCACTGCGGTGCAGCGCGCGGAGCGCGAAGCGGTGCACTGGGGCAAGCACCGCCAGGCGGTCGAGGATGCGATCTGGGCAGGCAACCGCGCCGCGCTGAACTACCTCCAGGACAAGGCCGGCTACACCCGCGTCGGACACTTCGGGGGAGTGTCCGGCCGCTGGGCCGACGCCCACGGCTGGACGATCGCATCCTTCTTCCAGCACGACAGCCGCGAGCACGACCCGCAGCTGCACATCCACAACGCCATCCTCAACCGCGTGCAGGGACCGGACGGCAAGTGGCGCACGGTCGACTCCAAGGCGCTGCACCGGGTTCAGCCCGCCGCGGCGGCCGTCGGCGAACGGGTCATGGAACAGCACCTGATCAAGGCGCTCGGGGTGCAGTTCAAGACCCGGCCCGACGGCAAGGCCCGCGAGATCGTCGGCATCGACCAGGCCGTGATGGACATGTTCTCCTCGCGCCGCAAGGCGATCACCAAGAAGACCGCGCCGATGGTGCGCGCGTTCGAGGCCAAGAAGGGCCGCGAACCGAACAACCTGGAGCTGGCTTACATCCAGCAACAGGCGTCGCTGGCGACCCGCAAGGCCAAGTCGCACACCGGTGAGACCGTCGAGCAGCGCCTGGAACGCTGGGACCGTCAGCTGCGCGCCGAGGTCCGCGGAGGACTCGGCAAGGTCGCCCGCGACGTGCTCGCGTTGCAGCAGCGCCAGTGGCTCCCCGGCCGGATCAACCAGGCCAAGGTGCTCGAGACGGCCTTGGCCGAGGTGCAGTCCAAGCAGGCGACCTGGCGCGCTGCCGACCTGACGAAGGCGATCAGCGATGCCCTGCCCGACAACCTCGGCAACATGCGCCCGGCCAGGATCGAACGGCTGCTGGACCGGCTGACCGAGCGCGGCCTCAAGCTCGCGCAGCAGGTCGACGCCGATCGGCCCGGCCAGAGTCCCGACGAGCTCGCGGCGCTGCCGGACGAGCTACGCCGAGGCGATGGGTCGTCGGCGTACTCGGCGCCGGGCGCGACCCGGTACGTGACTCCGGATCATGTCAAGGCCGAACGGCAGCTCGCCACGGCCGGCTACGCCCGCGGCGCTGCCGCGATGAGCCCGCCGTGCGTGCAGGCGTTCGTGGAGCGGCTGGCCGCCGACGGTCTTCAGCTCGGCGCCGATCAGGAGGCCGCGGTGCGCGGCGTCCTCACCTCCGGCGCGAAGGTCGAGACGCTGGTCGGCCCGGCCGGCACCGGCAAGTCCCGCGTCGTCGGCGCGCTCGCGAAAGCATGGGAAGACCCGAGCCTGTGGGGCGGACAGCAGCGCCGGTTGGTCGGGCTGGCCGCGTCGCAGGTCGCGACCGAAATCCTCGCGGCCGACGGGGTCACCGCGAAGAACATCACCCGGTGGCTGATGACCCAGCAGCGGCTCGCCGACGGCTCGGCCGCCACCGAGGATCAGGCGTGGGCGCTGCGCGACGGTGACCTCGTCGTGGTGGACGAGTCCGCGATGGCGAACACGACCGACCTGGCCCAGATCCAGACGTACTGTGACGCCGCCGGCGCGAAGCTGCTTCTGGTCGGCGACCACCGGCAGCTCGCCGCTGTCGGTGCCGGTGGCGGCATGCGGCTGGTCACCGCCAACGCGCTGCACCACGAGCTGAGCGAAACCCGCCGCTTCACCGCCGGATGGGAAGGCCCGGCGTCGCTGCGGCTGCGCGAGGGCGACGAGTCGGTGCTGGGCGAGTACCACAAGCAGGGCCGCATTCTCGACGGCGGCCACCTCGAGGCCGCGCAACGGTCTGCGGCCGACGCGTGGCTGGCCGACCATCTCAACGGGCGCCACGCGCTGCTGATCGTGGACAGCAACGCCCAGGCTGCCGAGCTGTCCGCGCAGCTGCGCGCGCGGCTGGTCGGGTACGGCCAGGTGGACGACGAGCGCACCGCCTGGCTGTCTTCGACCGGGAACCGGGTCGGCGCCGGCGACCTGATCCAGACCCGGCTCAACGCCTGGCACCTCAACGGCTACAGCGGAAACAAGCGGGCCGCGTTCAACCGCGACGAGTTCAAGGTGGTCGAGGTACTGGACGACGGCGCCCTGCGGGTCGCGCCGCTGATCCGCGGCAGCCGCCAACCCGTACCCGACGAAACCATGGTGCTGCCTGCGCACTACGTCCAAGACTGGGTGTCGCTGGCCTACGCCGCCACCGTCCACTCATCCCAAGGCCTGACCGTGGACACCAGTCACCTGGTCGCCACCCAGAACACATCCGTGTACGCGCTGTACGTCGCGATGACCCGGGGCCGGGTCGCGAACACCGCGCACGTCGTCACCCAGTCGCTGGCCAAGGAAGCCGAGTACGGCGAAACCAGCACCGCAGAGAAGCGGACGGCCTTGTCGGTGCTGCGAGGCGCGTTCGACATGGACGACCCGCAGCTGTCGGCGTTGCAGACCGCCGCGGAGGACGCCGCGGAAGCCAACCGGCTTCGCACGCCCGCCGAACTTCTCGCCGACGGCATCGCACTTGCTACCGCCGGCCGGACGGCCAGTTGGCTGGACGAACTGACCGAGGCCGGTGTTCTCACGACTGACCAGCGCACAAAGCTGGCAGTCGAGGACGGCGCAGGAACGCTCCAGACGCTCCTGCGCCGGGTGGAACTCGCCGGGCACGACCCGCGCCAGGTCCTGACGGACGCGATCCAGCAGCGTTCGTTGCACGACGCCCGCAAGATCAGCCATGTCATCCAAGACCGGATCAAGAACGCCACCGGCAGCCTCGATCCAGTCGGCGACAGCTTCGCTGATCGGCTTCCACACGTCGATGACCCGAAGTGGTCGGCTTACCTGTCCAGCCTCGCCACTGAAGCCGACCGCCGCGCCGCGCAGCTCGGCGAGCAGGTCGCCGCCGAGCGACCCCAGTGGGCGCTCGAAGCGTTCGGCGAGCCGCCGACCGCGGCCGAAGTGGGCCAGCGCAGCGCCTGGACGCTGCGCGCCGGCATCGTGGCGGCGCACCGCGAGGTGATGAGCCACGAGGCCGGCGACGACGCACTCGGTACGCCGCCGAAACCCGGCCAAGTCGAGCAGTACGCCTCATGGCGCGCCGCGTGGCGAGCACTCGACAAACCGGAAGCCGACCGCGCGGAAGCCGAGATGTCGAACGGCCAGCTGCGTGTTCGGGTCCGCGCCTACGAGCGCGAGAAGGCCTGGGCACCGCCGTACGTCGGCGAGGAACTCGCCGGCACCCGGCAGGCCGCCGAACGCGAGCGCCGCACCGCCGCCCTCCGAATCGCCGAAGCCGACGCCAGCGACAACGACCTGGACGACGCGGCGAGAGACCAGCTGCGCACCGAAGCCGAGCAGGCCAAAGCGCTGGCCGAGGCACTCGACGCCCGCGCCGCCGAACTCCAGGCCGCCGACGACGCCCGTGCCGTTTGGCTCGCCCACACCGCCGAGACCCGCGCCGCCGCCGAACGCGCCGCCTTCGAGCTGGAGACCCGCGGCGTCGACAACACCGACGACGGACCCACACCTGAGGAATGGCTCGACGCCGACGAAGCGCACGACGATCTGGCTGTCGTCGATGAGCACGACTTGACCGAGGTCGCCGAGGCCCGTGCCCGGGACCTCGAGACCGCGCAGCCGGGCGACGAGTTCGTAGAGGCCGAACTCGTCAACGATCAGCTGCCGAGCAGCGTCGAGAACGTGGCACTGGACGAGATCCCAGACGCCGACATCGTCGTCGACCATGCTGACGGCGAGCAGATCCGCGCGGCCGCCGAGCTCGACGAAGCCGCATCGCAGGCAGCACGCGACGCGCTGGCCCCGCTCGACATCCGCGAGGTCGCCGCGGCCGAGGAACAAGTCGCGGAATCCGATGTGCCGCGCGTTCCAACGGCGGACGAGACCGCCGAGGCAGTACGCCGAGCGCAGCGGGCACTGATCGAGATTCAGCACCGCCGCGAGTCCGAACAACGTCACTCCGACGACGAAGCCGCGCGCGAGGAAGAACTCGCCCGCTGGCACCACGACGACCACACCGCCAACTACACGCCGCATGCCGAGACCAGCCGCGACGCCACGGAGGCACAGGCAGCCGAGGACAGCGAGCCAGTCATGGAACTCGGCAGCTACGACGACTAACAGCGCAGTCCAGGCTCTCCCGCCCTGGCGGGCGGGAGAGCAACCCCGACCTTCGGCCGGGCGAAAAGCCTTCTGTGGCTGGGTTTGGCGGGCGGGTGCCAGACCGCCCCCTCCAAAGTCAAGGGGTTCTCGCCTGGACGACGGCGGCGCTCGCTGCGCTCCCTTATTTCCTTGTCCACCAACCGAGAACCCCTTGACTTCGGAGCCTCTAGCGGCCTGGCAGACGGCAGCTGCCGGCAGGCCCCAAAGGACGGGGGCTGCCGTCACATAAGCCCACCAGCGGGGAGGCGACAGATCCGATGAGGACGAAACGAATCAAGGGCGTGTCCAGCACCGCGTGCCAGCCCTGGTGCACCAAGCGAGTCCCGTGCGGTTCGCCGTACTGCTGCCCGGGCGTCTACACCGTCCGGAACCCGCGCAAACGCAAGGGAGTGAAGTGATGGGCTACGACGAGCAGTGGGACCGGCGGGTCGCGCGAGAGGTCGCCGAAATCCGCGAGGACATGGATGCGCTGACAGCCCGGATCAACCGAGTCATGCTCGATTTCAGGGACCGGCGCAGCGAACTCGCCGAGCAGACGGCCGCGGCGGACGCCACTGACGAGCAGGTCACGGCCCATGTGATCGAAGATCCCGCTTGGCTCAAGGCCTATGCCCTGCAACGCCGCTGGGAGCGGCTGAACGGGTCCCTGGAACGGCTGCACAAGGACTGGTCCCGACAGGTCCAGCAGCTCCCCGGCGCACAGGCCAGCAAGGGTGGCCGGCGATGACGCTGACGTTGCTGGACGAGTTCTCCGGGTGGGGCGGCAGCTCCAGCGGTGCAACCGCGGTGCAGGGGATCGAGCTGATGATGGCGTTGAACCACAACCAGCTGTCGATCGAGGTCCACAGCAAGAACTTCCCGCGGGCCGACCACTACTGCGGTGACGTCGCGAAGGCTGACATCACGCGGTTGCCGCGGGCGGATCTGTACTGGGGTTCGCCGGCGTGCCCGAAGTGGTCGAACGCGCGGGGGGTGGCACGGGACTTCGACAACTCGTTGCAGGGCGTCATGTTCGACGACGAGCTGGGAGTGGTCAGTGACCCCGAGGTCGTGCGCTCCCGTGCGCTGATGGAGGAGGTCCCGCGGTATCTGCGGGCGATGGCGTTGAAGGGCAAGCCGGTCCTGGCCGGCGTGGTGGAGAACGTCGTGGAATGCCGCCGGTGGGACGAATGGCCTCGGTGGATCGGGGAGATCCAGGCCGAGGGCTACGAGACCAAAGTGATCGCGTTCAACTCGATGCACGCGGCCGGCGTCAACACCCGGCGGGCACCGCAGTCGAGGGACCGGCTGTATGTGGCGTTCTGGCTGAGGTCGCTACGGCGTACCCCGGACTGGAACAAGTGGCTGCGCCCGAAGGCGTACTGCCCGACCTGTGACGGGCAGGTGTACGCGATGCAGGTGTTCAAGAACCTGCGCAACGACATGGGCCGCTACGGGCAGACCAACGGCCAGTACATGTACCGGTGCCCGCACTCGACCTGCCGCTTCGAGGTCATCGAGCCCCACGTCGTGCCGGCAGTCGAGGTGATCGACTTCAGCATCCCCATGGGCAAACCGATCGGCGAGCGCACCTCCAAGTCCGGCAAGGACCGCGCGATCGTCGACGCGACGAAGGCGAAGGTCGAGATCGGCCTGGAGCGGATCCGCCGGACCGGTCTCATGCGCCCGTTCATTGCCGAGCTGCGCGGCGGCGGCTCCACCGTCCGAGGGATCGACAAACCCCTGGCCACGTTCTCGGCACAGGGCTACCACCATGCACTCGTCACCCCACCCGGAACCGAAGGGATCGACTGGCGGCACCTGCTGCTGCCCTACTACAGCAACGGAGTTCCGCACGCGGTCACCGAACCGCTCCGCACCCTGACCACCCGGGCACGGTACGCGCTGATCGAGGTGCCCGACAGCCTGCGCGTCGACGACTGCCGGATCCGGATGCTCACCCCGCCCGAGATCGGCGCCGGCATGGCCTTCCCACTCGGCTACAAGACCGCCGGCAAACCGTCCGACCACGTCCGCGGCTACGGCAACGCCGTCACCCCACCGGTCGCCGAAGTCCTCATGTCCGCCCTCTACGAAGCCATCAGCGGCGAACAACTCGCATTGGCCGCCTGACCCAGACCTGACACGTAACCGTCAACTACGCAAGGAGAAACCGACAAATGACCCAGCCGATCCCGAACCAAATCCCATCACAGTGGCGCTGCATCGAATGCGACACCAAGATCGACGTAGCAGCCGCGACCGCAACAAGCCTTCAACAGGTACCGAGCACAGCTGTGACCTGCGCCCACTGCGGAGGCACCGACTTCGAGCAGTCCGCAGGTCTGACCCCAGTCGCGATCGCGACCCTGGCCATGGCCGGCATCACGCCGCAGCAGTGGATCGAGGCCTCCTGGTACGGATACGTACCGCCGGCGGATCAGGCCCTGACCTGGACAGGCGACCTGTGCGGCTGCACCGATGACCGGTGCGCGAACGGGTTCCACCACATGGAACTCACCGACTGCGGTTGCCTGCCCGTCCTCATCGACCACTACCTGTCGACCGGAGGGCTGATCTGATGAGCGACACAACCGACTTCACGGACGCAGCCGGCCACGCCGCTACTCATGGCGTCACATGCCGCCGCTGCGCCGAGCCGTGGCCGTGCCCGGGTAGCAACAGCTGGGAAGGGCGCCACTTCCCGTCTCTGATCCCGAACGGGGCCGTCGTGAGCGCCGTTGGAGACCTTCACCGGCTGATCAACTGGGCGCCTCGCGGGAACTGCCCCGCCGTGCTCGACTCCGCCGGTGTCAGCTGGATCCTGTTCGAGACCGAAGACGGCGACGCCTACGCCGGCACCATGGAATGCCCCGACGACGACCTCCCGGACCGGTACGACCTCGACGACCTGCCAGGAGTCCGTGGACCGCTGTACGTGCTGTTCAACGGCGACCTCACGGTCCTGCCGACAAGCATGCGTGGGGAGGAGGACCGGTGACCATCAAGGTCCGGCTGTCCGGAGAGCCCGACGAAATCGCCCACCTCGTGGACCATCTCCGCGCCCACTTCGAGGTCGCCGGCAGCGACCGCGCCTACCCCAACCACGGCTCCCTCGGCGTCCGCGTCTACCTCGAACTGCGCGAGAACACCGCACACACCGACCAGAGCGCACCGCAACGGGTCCGCAGCGAACGAGTCCACCCCCACCGCAACGAGGTCGAACCGTGAGCACCACTCGGCCACAGCAACGAGTCACCGATCCCGTCCAGCAGGCGCTCAGCCGGGCCGCGCACTGGCACGCCGATCAAGGGTTCTCGGTCTTTCCCTTGGCACCCGGACGCAAGAACCCGGCCGTGGCTGACTGGGAAGCCGCCGCCACCACCAACCACCTCGCCATCGCCCGCACATGGCGCAAAGCGGCGTACAACATCGGCGTCGCAACCGGACCGTCAACGCTACTTGTCGTGGACCTGGACCAGCCCAAGGACCCGAGTGACGAAGCCCCCGCACGGTGGCGAGAGCGCGGTGCAGCAGGCGGAGCCGACGTACTGGCACTCGTGGCAGCCGACCATGACGCTGGCTCTGTGCGGCCGACCTACACCGTCGCCACGCCCTCGGGCGGACAACACCTGTACTACCGCCAGCGCGCCGGCGAACAGCTCGGCAACAGCGCCGGCCGCATCGGATGGAAGATCGACACCCGCGGACACGGCGGCTACGTCGTCGGCGCCGGATCGATCACCTCCACCGGCCGCTACCTTGCGGTCGTCTCCACCGCACCACAGCCCTTGCCCGGTTGGATCCTCACCGCCCTCGACACCACACCGCCAGCCACCACGGCGCCCAGCGAAACCCGTGCGCTGAGGAACGCCAGCGCTTACACCCTCGCTGCCCTCGCCGGGGAACTTGAGAAGGTACTGGCCGCCACCTCAGGCCACCGCAACGACACCCTGAACCGTGCCGCCTTCGCACTCGGCCAACTCGTCGGTGCGCTACTGCTCGACCAGCACATGGCACGCGACGAACTCCTCTCGGCCGCTGCCCGCATCGGTCTATCGCACGCCGAAGCCGAGCGCACAATCGCCTCCGGACTCACCGCCGGCGCACGCCACCCGCGACAGCGAACCGCCTAACGGAGAAGGGGCCTCAGAGAAGCTGTTCTGTGCTTCCCGAGACCCCTTCCAGGCACGGTCCAGTTAGCCAGTTTGCTTGGCCGAAGTCTGATCCACCTCGATCGGGGGAACACCCGATCGACGCCACGCCCACGCCAGCGTCGCGAGCGCCCCGTCCTCGAAGCCCGGCTGCCCGGACCCGCTACGAGCGACCGCAAGCTCCGCGGCCTGAGTCTCCAGCTCGACCAGCTCCTCGTACGCGTTCTCGGACGTATCAGTGAGTGGAGCGTGCGCCCACTGCCGTACCGGCCCATTCGGGCGGTGAACCGTGACGATGGCATTTGCGAGCCACCGGCACGTCGTCTGTACGCCGGTTAGGTAGGAGTCTTCGGGCAGTCCCGCCGCTTCCTCTGCGTCACCACGACGCTCCGCGGCCAACCAGACCCGGGCGAACTCGCGCACCGGGACACGCAGGTTGTGCCGCGGTATCCGCTCGAAATCCCGGGCCGTCAGCTCCATACCACAACACGATCCCACCGACTGCCGACAGTTTCTACCCTCGCCGGATCGGAGCGGGCCACCGCTGGACCCCAGCAATCTGCGTGAGCGGGGTGTCGTGCCGGGTACTGGATGCCAGGAGCAACTACTCCGACGGCGAAGGGAATCACCGTGTCCGAGGCGAAGTCAGGCGGTCACAGCGGCGAGGAGTGGACCGAGGAGCAGATCCGGCAGTTGGGTGAGCTGGCGGGAGCGAACACGCCCGTTGGCGTGATGAGCGTCAAGCTGGGCCGATCCGAGGGCGCGATCCGGTCCAAGACGCAGGCCGAAGGGATCACCCTCTCACCGCCGAACCGGTCACCGTACGGCGACATGAGCTGACAGCCAGGCGCATGCTGGTGTCGTGGGCGCTGCATGGCGGTGCGGGAAGTGCGACGGGGCGAACGTTCCGGAGCACCACCGCTTCTGCCCACACCGTGACACCAAGCTCACGGTACGGCGAGTGATCATCGTGGTCTGGCCACCCTTCCGCCGGCGCGAGAACAGGCGAGACGATGACACCGGCCAGACCACGCCGTGAGGTGCCACCTCCGCATGTCCCGGCCGACCTGGCCGGGCCCGTCGAGGTCGCCTTGGCGAAGTCGGCGAACGAAATCCCCGGACCGCATGCCCTGCCGGGCGGATCACGCTACGAAGTGAAATGGGACGGCTACCTTCACTGAACTCTGTCAACCGCCGGTGCTGGGCCCGCGAGGGGCTAGTTCCAGAACCGGGTCCAGACGGCGCGCTTTGCCTGGCCGAGTGCGTTGATGACGTCTTGATCTGTTTCGGCGTTCTCGGCGACGCCGAGCGCCAGTCCGATGTCGCGCCATGAGGCGCCTGTCGCGAGGGCTTCTCGGACAGCTTCGCCGAGCGCCTTGTCGAGCGCGATCGATGCTCGGCAGCATTCCTGGACCGCCTGGAGCGGATCGCGCTGCCAGCTGCTGCGGTGCCTGAGGCGCAGTCCTGCACCGTGCCCGGAGATCCGTAACTGGGGAGTTCGCGTCAACATCGCTTCCACCTCGCCGGTTGGTGACCTGCATCGAGCGTAGGACTCGTGAGCGCGATCGTGGATGGGCCCGTTCGGGTAGATAGCTATTGGCGGTGGCGGCGCGGAGGATGGGCGTATGACTGTTGCGCCGGAGAGTGTCCAGCAATCGACAACGGTGTGCTGGTGTTGTGCCCGTGAGTTCGATGATCGAGACCTGGTGCGGTTGGGTGCCCACCCCGAGGTCGGTGTCTGTCTGGGGTGCGCCCGGTTCCTGCAACGCAGGGCCGAGGAGCGCGAAGACCAGCTGCGCCCGTCCCGCGGGACGCGGCTGCGGGGAATAGTGCGCTCGGCGCGGGAGTGGGTGATCGGCCACCGCTGGCACGAGCTTCCGGTGATCGGTGGCCTGTTGCGGCGGATCGACCGGCGGTTGCCGTAGCCCGGTCAGGCTGTGGTGAGCAGGTGCCCGAAGAGGCGGTTGCCGAGTTCCTCGGCTTCGGCCTGGCCGAGGATCTGGCCTGGAACCTGCGGGTGTTCGGTGGTCCAGGCTTCGGCGGCCGCATTGCTGGCGAAGAAGTTGAGGTAGTCGCAGCAGCAGTCGGCCGACGGCCCGCCGCCTGCGTCGGCGCCGACGAACACCACCGCACCGGACGGTTCCCAGACGGCTCGGCCGGCAGTTGTGGTGACGGTGACCTGTTCGCCGGTGGTGACGTCGAAGGACTCGATCCGGGTGTCTTTGTCGAGCATGGCGGCAATGCCGAGTGCGTCGATCGCGCACATCGCGTAGACATCGACCCGGTCATCGATGCGGACCCGGTGGCGGGTCGGGGTCGCGGAGAACGGGTAGGCCAGCGCAATGTGGCCGTTCGCAGCCAGCTGGATCGCGTCGACGTCGTGCAAGGCGGTGAGGATCTCGGTGCTGCCGCGGCCGCTGTCGGCGGTGAGGGCGTCGAGGTCACTCGGTGCGGGCGGGTGCCCGGTGGTGGCGAACGCGCGCAGGATCGCCTGCTGCACCGCTTTCTCGGTGGGGTCCAGCGGCAGGGCCTGGGTCCGCCACGCGCTCAGCACGTCCCCGGGCGTGGTGGTGTCGTGAGGCTGGTCGGCGGCCGTGATCGCGGCGCGCAACTGCTCGACAGACGGCGCCGGCACGATTCGCCCGTCGCGGTCGCGGTAGAGGCGGCACGAAACCCCGCAGCCGCAGTCGTCACCGGCAGCGAACGGGTCGACCCCGTCGATCAGCAGGGTCGGGGAGCCGGCCATGCCGAACTCAGCCGCGTCGGCGTCGGTTTCGATCAACCGGGTGGCCACGGGCAGGTCGCTGGCCTCGGCGAGCCGTTGCAGCATCGGGGCCAGGTGCGGGCAGTCCGGGACGTGGAGGACCTCGAGCTTCATGAGGTCTCCTGGCGGTGATCGATCGCGTCGAGCAGCGCGCAGCTCCGGTCGGCGCGCGGCAGATCGCAGGTCGCGACCAGATCAGCGAGCGAGTCGTGCATCCGTTGCAGGTCCTGGATCCGGCGCGCCAGGTCGGCGCGGCGGTGCTCGGCCAGCACACGGGCTGCGTCGCAGCTGTCCGGACCGCCGGTGTCCAGGTGCAGCAGTTCCTCGACCTCGCCGAGGGTGAAACCGAGTTCTTGGGCTCGTTTGATGAACCGCAGCAACTCCACCGCCGTGGGCGGGTAGTCGCGGTAGCCACCCGGAGTCCGCGGCGGCTGGGTCAGCAGCCCGCGACGCTCGTAGTAGCGCAGCGTCTCGGTGTTCACACCGGCCTGGCCGGCCAGCTCGCTGGTTCGCATAACCCCATCCTCAACCCTGGACCCAACTACAGAGTCAAGTCCCGAAGCCGAGACACCAGCTGCCACGACCCAGCGCCGAGCATGGACACGCAGCGTCCAGAACGGACGCCGTTGCTGAACTGGGACGCGACTGCGGGTGCCCCAGGGCCGTGCACGGGGCGAAACTGTGGCCATGGGCAACCTGTCGCCCGACTTGACCGGGCCGGTCGCGCTGGAGCTCGCCAGGGCAGTCGAGCAGTTGCCGGGCGAGCATGCCATGCCCGGTGGCTCACGCTTTGAGTTGAAGTGGGATGGATTCCGGGCCGGCGCGGTGTGCGTAGCTGGCGAGGTGCGGCTGTGGTCGCGCAACGGCAAGGACTTCACCGCGAAGTTCCCCGACGTCCAGGCGGCGCTGCAGGCGCAGGTCGACGTGGACTGTGTTCTCGACGGCGAGCTGGTCGTCTGGGACGGCGCCCGGCTTGACTTCGACGCGCTGCAACAGCGGATGGTCAATACCGCGGCGACCGTGCGGCGGCGGCTCGCGCCGGCGCAACCAGCCTCGCTGGTGGTGTTCGACGTACTCGCGGTCGATAGCGTCGACGTCCGCCCGATGCGCTGGACCGCCCGCCGGACCCGGCTGGAGGAACTGGCCAAGCGGTGGCGGCCACCGCTGCAACTGTCCCCGACGACCGCCGACATAGCCGAGGCTCAGGAGTGGCTGGAGGCGTTCAAAACCAGCGGCGTGGAGGGCCTGGTGGTCAAGGGCGCGACGACGCGGTATCAGCCCGGCCGCCGGGACTGGGTCAAATGGAAGACCAGGGACACTATCGAGGCGATCATCGGCGCCGTAACGGGGTCGCTGCGACACCCGGAACTGCTGGTGGTGGGGCGGTACCGAGGCAAGGAGCTCGAGGTGGTCGGGCGGACAGTGCAGCTGCATGACGACCAGGCGGCCGCGATCGGGAAGCTACTGAAACCGGCCGGGGCCAGGCATCCCTGGCCGGATCAGATCAGCACCCACTGGGGCCGCGGAAGCAAGACCTCGATCGTCAAGGTCCGCCCGGCTGTCGTGGTTGAGGTGGCCGCCGACGCAGCGCTGCAGGCTGGCCATTACCGGCATCCGCTGCGGCTGGTTCGGCACCGCAGCGACCTTGACCCCTCCGACGTCGAAACGCTCCCGGCGACCTGATCAGGTGACCGCGAGGCCGGTGGCGCGCAGCTGCTGCTCGTGAAGGTCCAGCCGACCGTCGTCGCCGAGGTAAGCGCCGACGCCGCGACCCAGGCCGGCCAGGTCCGCCACGGCATGCGCTACATCCGAGTACGGGCCGACCTACGCCCGGAAGATCTCCCGACTGTCGGCTGAAGGCCGCCCGAGGGCAGACCGACTAGAACATGAGTTCGATTAATGTCATGATGAGGTCATGGTGGGACGCTTCAATGTCCGGCCCGGTGACAACGGGGACGGCGACTGGCTGGTGTGGGACAACGCGGTGAACGGCCACCGCGGGCGCTGTTCTGAGCGGCATTGCATCTGATCCGGCTTACAGCACGCATGGCACACCGGAGTATCCGCAGGTGAGAACGTTCATGGTGCCAACTCGCGGACGGCGGGTGGGCTGTCCGACAGCCCACCCGTAACGGATTCAACGATGTTGCGTTGAATGCATCATGGGTGAAGTGGACCTACCGGGCGCCGCGCATCTGGTGCTGGCCGATGGGGTTGTGCACCTGGATCCGGCTGAGGCTGTGTTCGAGGCGATGTTGGAGGGGTGGGCGCGGCAGCAGCGGACGCGGTTTCTGAATGTGGAGGGCACGATCAAGCCGCGGTTGACGTTGGTGCGGCGGTTCGCGGAGTTCACGGGGGAGTATCCGTGGCGGTGGCGTGCCGAGGATGTCGAGGCGTTCATGGACTGGCATCGGGCGCGGCGGCGTGAGCAGGGCCGGGGGTTCGCGGTATCGACGGCCCGGAACTATCAGAACGGGTTGCGGCTGTTCGGCGAGTACGTCACTGACGCTCGGTATGGGTGGCCGGCGCGGTGTCTGGAGTTGTTCGGCGAGGCGCCGGCGCAGATTCTGCATGAGTGGAACACCGTCACCCATACCAACGATTACGAGGGTGCTCCTGGGCGGCGGCCGTTGACGTACGACGAGGTGCAGGTGCTGTTCGACGCGGCCGACGGCCGGGTTGAACAGATCCGGTCGCGGCGCCGCAAGGGTGCGTTGGCGGCGCTGCGGGACGCGGCGATCTTGAAGACCGTGTACGCGTTCGGGCTGCGCCGGCAGGAGGCGACGATGCTGGACCTGGCGGATCTGCGGCACAACCCGAGAGCTCCTGGTTTTGGGCGGTTCGGTGGCTTGTTCGTCCGGCACGGCAAGGCGTCAAAGGGCGGGGCGCCGAAGCGGCGCACGGTGCTGACGGTCCCGGAGTTCGACTGGATCGTGGACATACTCGAGCACTACCTGGCCGAGGTTCGGCCGTTGTTCTCGCCGGGCAAGCATCCGGCGTTGTGGGTCACGGAGAAGCGGGGCCGGATCTCGCGCCGGCGGCTGGACGAGGCCTTCGAAACGGTCCGCGCCGATGCTGGGCTGCCGGGCGAGCTCGACCTGCACTGCTTGCGGCATTCGTATGTCACGCACCTGATCGAGTTCGATTACCCGGAGCGGTTCGTGCAGGACCAGGTCGGCCACTCCTACGCCTCCACCACTGCGATCTACTCCGGGGTGTCGGACGAGTACCGCAACCGGCTGCTGCAGCGCGCTTTGAAGGCTCGTCACGCCGACCTGTGGGAGGACCGTTCGTGATCAAGAAGATGAAGATCCAGTGGCGTCTGCGTCACCTGATGGCGGCTCGCGATCTGTTCCAGACGACCGATCTGGTGCCGTTGCTGGCCGAGCGGGGGATCCATCTGTCCCGCGAGCAGGTGTTCCGGCTGGTGACCCAGCCGCCGCAGCGCCTGTCGATGGACACCCTCGCGGCGCTGTGCGACATTCTCGACTGCACCCCGAACGACCTGATCGAGGTCGACGTCGTCAACGCCGATGTCCGCAAGACTGCCGGCGACTCAGGGCAGATGAGTAAGCCGGCGCCCGCTGTTCGCCGCACGACCATCCGCAGGCCTGATCTGTCGTGACCAAGCCACACATCGACCAGGCCGCAGCCAGGGCCGAGGTGGTCGACCACCTACGGCGGTCCCTTCCCGGCTTGAGCGATCGGGAAGCAGTCAGCGCGCTGGAGGCGAGTAGCTGTAACTCGACCCGGTCGCTCATGATGCTGGCCCGTTATCTACAGGAGCACCCGGAGGCACTGCTGACGGTGTCGTCGCACGTCCCGGTCGCGCTCGTCCGGCTGACGCACGCCCTCCGCAACCAGTGCAGGCAAGACGTCGCCCTGCCAACCTGCGCAGGGTGCGGCAACGTGAACCCAACGATGCCGTCCGTCGACGCCACGGGTGGCCGGCTGTGCGAGAGATGCAGGCACGCCCGGACCAGCAAGCGGCCTTGTGCGTGGTGCGGCCGACCCGATCGGGTGATCGCACGCCGGCCGGAAGGCGGGATCTGCTCCCGCTGCTATCAGACCGACCGTTCCAGACACGAACCCTGCGCCAGCTGTGGCCACACTCGCCGCGTCGCGCGCCGCCTCGCCGACGGCTCCGGACTCTGCCAAGTCTGCCGACCGAAACCCACGTACGTCTGCTCCAGTTGTGGCAAGACCGCCGTGGCGCAGGCCTTCGGCAGGGATGGCCCGGTCTGCGCCAGCTGCTACCGCCACCCCGAGCGCCTGTGCGGCGGGTGCGGCCGGATCAGGCGGATCTACCATCGCGCGACCGTCGACACCCCGGATCTGTGTGGCAGTTGCTATCAGGGAGTCGAGGAAGCGTGCACGGTTTGCGGGCGGATCCGGCTGTGCCGCCGCAACCACGCAACGGGCGAACCCGTCTGCGACGGTTGCCGGCCAGAACCACAGCGTCTGTGTAGCTTCTGCCACCAGATCAGACGCCTGCGCGCCAGTTGGCCAGCCGGGCCGGTCTGCAGAGCCTGCTACCAGATTGTCCGCGCGAGCCCCGCGGCCTGCGCGGACTGCTCGACCCGCCGCGTCCTGATCGGCAAGAACACCGCCGGCGCTCCGGTCTGTGGGCCGTGCGCGGGAGCCGATATCGACTACAAATGCCGCACCTGCGGGCAGCCAGGTGACCTGTACGTGGAGGGTGCGTGTGACCGCTGCGTCCTCAAGGAACGCATCGTCGACCTCCTCGCCGGCCCTGACGGCGCCATCGACGCCGGCCTGGAACCGCTGCGCCAGGCGCTGCAGGCCGTCCCGAGACCGCGGTCGACACTCCACTGGCTGCGCAGATGCCCCGCCGCGCGGCTTCTGATTGAACTCGCGCGGCAGCCCGACCTGATCAGCCACGACTACCTCGACCGGTCCCCGCACACTCAGGCAGCCCATTACCTGCGCGGAATCCTTGTCCGCACCGGAGTCCTGGCCGAACGCGACGAGCACCTCGAACGGATCGGCCCTTGGGCCGACCGGCTGCTGGCCGAGCAGCCGCAACATGCCCACCTCATCCGCCCGTTCACGCACTGGCACCTTCTGCCCCGGGCTCGCCGCCGAGCACGGCGCCGCCGATTCACCATCTACTCGGCACGGACACCCCGAGTCCAGGTACTCGCGGCACTGGAGCTCCTCAACTGGCTCAACGACGAAGGCACCACCCTGGACCGCATCGACCAGCACGACATCGACCGATGGCTCAGCACAGGACCACCACGGCGCTACGAGGCCGCCCAGTTCCTGCACTGGGCAGCCAGCCACCACCTCACCGCAACCCCACTCACCATCCCCACCCGGCGAGCCAAGAGCCCCGGACCATTCCTCGACACCGAGCAACAGGCCATCCAACTGCGCCGCTGCATCCACGACACCACACTGCCACTCGACGTCCGCGTCGCCGGCACGCTGATCCTGCTGTTCGGCGTGCCCGCTCCACGCATCGCCACCCTCACCACCGACAACATCACCACCGACGCCGCCACCGAAGACGACGAGCAACGAGACCTCCCGACCTGCCTGACCCTCGGCGACACACCCCTACAGTTACCACCCGCACTCACCCGCCTCATCCAGCAACTGCTCGACCAACGAAGCGACCCGTCGGCCATCAGCCACGGCACCGGCCACGTCACCGGCTCCACCCCTTACCTGTTTCCCGGCATGATCGCCGGCCAGCCCAGCAGCCCCTCCGCACTCACCCACAAACTCCGACGGCACGGCATCACCGCATACGCCGCCCGCAACTCCGCCCTCCGCGCCCTAGCCGAACAGCTACCCGCATCCGTACTCGCCGACCTGCTCAACATCCACATCTCCACCGCCATCAACTGGGCCCGCCAAACCAAGACCGACTGGACCTCCTACATCGCCGAACGGTGACCTGGCCGTCGCACGGCGGCCGCGCGGAGCAGGAACCGGCCCTTCGCACATATCTTCGAATATGAGTTACGATGACGGCATGCTCGGACGGTTCACGGTGCGGCCAGACGACGAGGCCGAAGGGCGCTATGCGATCTGGGATGGCGCGGTCTGCGGCTGGCGGGCGCGCGGGCTCCACGACGAACTCGCGGCGGCCGAAAAGGCAGTCGAGCTGGAGATCCAGTACGACGCCCACGGCCCGCGCCCCGCGGACGCGGTCAGAGTCCTCCCGGCCCCGCAACCGGTGCGCCGCGCGACCTGGTCCGACGGCCAGATCGAGGCCTGGGTCCGCGACACCGGAACCGGCGCCTGGTACGCCAAATTCCGCGACCCCTCAGGCCGGGTCAGCCTCGTCCTGGGAAACGACGTCCGGCCGACCAAGGACGCGTCATGACGACGCGAACCGCGAAGACCCGCTGAGGTCCTGTGAGTGGTCAGGCGAACAGCAAACTGCGCCTGCGACCATCCTCCCAGCCCGCACCGTCGCAGTGTGACCGCCGCGCCTCGGAGCAGCGGCCAGCAAGGCAATGTCAGGCATCGCCGGACGGCCCTCGTGCCGGTCGGTGACATTGTCCCCACCACCGCGACCCCGCGCCGCCCGATGTCAGCTCCATCGCATTCGGTGGGCAGCTTCTACAGCCGGATCGATGCGTTCGTCAATGTGATCTGCAGCTTGCTGCAATTCCGGTAACACCCGGAACCTCGGTCGCGATGTAGCCGATGCTGGCCCAGCCCGTGCCCCGCCCGGTCATCGGTGCTTTGTCCCGGGTCGGCGTGACGCGGAGGTTGTCATGTCTCGTTCCCGGCGTGCCCGCGTGCAGTTGTTCGTGCGGTTCGTGGCGGTGCTGGTTTCGTTCGCGTTGCTGGCGACCGGTCTGGAGGCGCGGGAGCGGGCGGTTGCTGCTCCGGCGGCGGATCCGAAGCCACCTGTGGCGAAGGTGGAATCGCGGCCGGATCTGGTCTCGGCGGTGGTGTCGGCGCGGGCCCAGGGCTCCAAGGTCGAGGTCCTCGCGCTGCGGACCGAGACGACCACCACATGGGCGAATCCGGACGGCACAATGACCACCGAGCTGAACGCCGGCGATATCC
The DNA here is from genome assembly GCF_040649595.1 of Kribbella sp. NPDC048915. NCBI lineage: Bacteria > Bacillati > Actinomycetota > Actinomycetes > Propionibacteriales > Kribbellaceae > Kribbella > Kribbella sp. NPDC048915. The sequence continues at coordinate 27,180 of NZ_JBEZFT010000064.1, forward strand.
GGTTCAAGGATCCTTCGGGCAAGTGGCGCGACATCGACCTCACGCTGCAGGAGGGGCAGGACGGCACAGTCGCGCCGCGTGGCCACAAGTACGGGTTGCAGCTCGGCAAGCGCAACGGCGCCGCCGGGCAGCCGTTCGCACTGTCCGCTTCTGGTACGGGGCGGCAGGTGGAGTGGCTGTCCCCGTGGAAGCTGCCCGCGCCGACGTTGGACGGAACGACGGCGACGTACGCCGAGGTCCAGCCAGGTGTGGATCTGCGGTTGGATGCGCGGCGCTCAGGGTTCGAGTCCGACTTCGTGGTGAAGCAGCGCCCGGCTGACGGTGTGGCACCGGTGTGGCGGATCCCGCTGCGCACGAAGGGCCTGACCGCCCGGCAGGCCGCGGACGGATCGATCGAGTTCGTTGACGCCAAGGACGTGGTGCATTCGCGGATCCCGGTCGGTCAGATGTGGGACGCGGTCACCGATGACACGAACCACATGCCGGTGAACACGGCCGCGGTGAAGATGTCGATCGAGCAGGCATCGCCCGGCAAGGCGACCCTGGTCATCGCGCCAGACAAGGAGTGGTTCCTGGACCCGGCGCGGGTCTACCCGGTGACGGTCGATCCGGTATACGCGAACACGTCGGTGCTGTCGAGTTTCGACACGTTCGTGCAGTCGGGCTGGCCCAACGACCTGTCGACCACGACCGATCTGCGGGTGGGTAAGAACGGGACCACGACGGAGCGTTCGTTCCTGAACTTCCCGGGCTCGGCCTTCCAGGGAAAGGACGTCGTGTCGGCCTCGCTGTCGCTGATGCAATGGGGCGCGACCACCTGCACGGCGACACAGATGAACCTGCACGCGTCGCTGCCAGCGTCGACCGCGACCCGGTGGACGAACATGCCCGTCACGAGCTCGCAGGTCTGGGGCTCGGTGTCAGCGGCAAAGGGGTTTTCGAGCGCCTGCCCGGCCGACCGGGTGTATGTGGACATGACCGGGCTGGCGCAGTACTGGTCGACCCAGACCGACGCGACGGTCGCAGTGATGCTGAAGGCCGCCAACGAGACCGACGCGAACGCCTGGAAGCGGTTCTACTCGTCCGAAGGCCCGGCGGTCCCGTACATCTCGCTGACCTGGAACCGGCCGCCGAACGCGCCGGCCACGGTCGAGACACCGTACGCGGCGGCGTTCGCGGCGCCGGGCGACGCGACGTCCTACATGTACTCGGGCACGCGGCGGCCGTGGGTGCGGACCAAGGCCACCGATGCCGACGGGAACACCGTGAAGTACGTGTTCGAGTTCATGACCGACTCGACCACCGTGGTCGGGACCTGTACGTCGTCGGTGTACGCCTCCGGCACCACGGCAGGCTGCAGCCCATCGGCGGATTTGCCGGACAACACTTTGGTGTATATCCGGGCGAAGGCGAACGACGGCCGCAAGGACGGGCCCTGGACCAGCTACCAGACCCGGTTGCGGATCGGTGCCACGACGCCGGCGCAGCCGGTGGTGTCGTGCCCGGCGCCGTACGATGTGAACAACACCTGGACCGACACCACCCCGACCACGGACGTGACCTGCACCGTGACCGCGACCGGGACCGGGTACAGCGCGCCTGGTTACCTGTGGATGTTCATCGACGGGAAGCGCCCGGCGTCGAACGACACGAGTGGCGCGGTCAAGATCACGCCGTCGAGTGACCCGGCGGTGGCGAAGTACTTCGTGACGTTCAAGCACACCGAGCCCGGCCTGCACACGATCGTGGCCGAGGCGCAGACACCGGGCGGCAACTACTCGACGACCGCGACCCAGCGGCTCGGCTGGGGCAGCGCGTCACTGTCCTCACCGACCGCCGACCCCACGGTCACGACCGCGGACACGATCCGGCTGATCGCGGCCGGGCCGCCGAAGGGCACCGCACCGTCCGTCTCGGCGCGGGTGCGGTGGCGGGTGTCGGGGTACGGCGGTGCCGACGACCTGGTCGGCTGGAACGAAGACGCCACGGTGTTGCCGGTGGTCGACAACGGCTCCGGCGGGGTCTCGGTGAACACGACCTGGGACACCAACAACGCCAAGGAAGACCTCTACCTGGACTCCGATCCCGACACCCCCGACGTCCAGAAAACCGTGCTGAACGCCAGGGTCCCGGTCAAGCTCGACATTCAGGTCTGCTTCACCTACAACGCGACCGTGCAATGCACGTGGTCGGAAACCCCGGACACCGCGATCCAGCGGCTGCCGCACGCCTTCGGCGACGGGTACCCGACCGCCGACGCAGGCCCGGGCCAGGTCGCGCTGTCCACCGGCGAGCTCAACGTGTCCGCGACCGATATCTCGGTGCCGGGCTACACCGGCGACCTGTCGATCTCGCGGTCGCACATGACCTATGAGACGCCGCGGACGCCGGTCTACAACGTGTTCGGTGACGGCTGGAGCACCCAGTTCGACGGCGCCGAGTCCGGCGCCGCGGGCATGCAGGTGATCGACTCCACACGCCTCGACGGCACGATCGTGTTGATGGACGGCGACGGCACCACCTTGATCTACGAGTCACCCAACGGTCAGCGCCGTTCGACGGCCGCGTTCGCGATCGGTGACTGGGTCCCGGCCGACGACAACACCGCCGAAGACGGGTCACGGCTGACCGTCACCGGCTCGGGTGCGTCGACCGGTCTGTCCTACACCGAGGACGACGGCACCGTGACGACCTGGAACCTGCTGGCCGCGCCCGTCGCGGGCAAGGATGCGGAGTTCCGGCCGGCCGGGATATCCGAGCCCGGTGTCGCGGGCAAGACCACCTTCTCCTACGACGGCACCGGCCGCGTCGTGCGCATCATCGCGCCCGCCCCGCCCGGCGTGACCTGCGGCACCTACGACCCCGCGAACCCGCTGAACGGGATGAACCCCGGCTGCCGCGCGCTCCGGTTCACCTACACCACCATCGGCTCCACCAAGGTCCGGATCGCCGCAGCGTGGCTCGACATCTACAACCCCGACAAGGCCGGCGGGGCGGGGATGGATTCGATCCAGGTCGCCGCCTACACCTACGACCAAAGCACCGCCACACTCACCAAGGTCACCGACCCGCGCAACAGCCTGTCGACGGAGTACACCTACGACGCCGCGAACCACCTGACCTCGATCAAACCCGCCGGACAGGTGCCCTACCAGTTCAACTACGTCACCGCCGAGAACCGCCAAAAACTCGACACGGTCACCCGCGCCCGGCCCGCCGGTGACCCGGCGGGCGGCACCGCCACCCTCGGTAAGTACGTCTACGACAACGTCCCGCTGTCCGGGCCCGGCGCACCGGACCTGTCGTCGACCGCGGTCGCGAAGTGGAACCAAAAGACCGTGCCCGCGCACGGCTATGCGGTCTTCGGACCGGATCATGTCCTGTCGGGTGCGCCGACCGCTGACGATTGGCAGTACGCCGACCTGCAATACACGAACGCGGCCAACTACACCGTCAACACCGCCAAATACGGCGCCGGGAACTGGCAGCTCACCGCCACCGACTACAACGACCAAGGCAACCCCGCGCGTCAACTCGACGAACGCGCCCTGCGCGCCGTCATCGACAACAACGCGTCCGCCGACCAGCTCGCGAGCATCACCGTCTACAACGACGACATCAAGAACGCCGCCGGCGACACGGTGGTGACCCCGGCCGGCACCCTGGTGACCGACACCTACGGCCCGGCCCGCTGGGCCGCGCTCAAGAACGGCACCATCGCCTGGGTCCGCCCCCACACCCACACCAAGTACGACGACGGCGCCCCGAACAACGGCATCAACCTCGACACCAGCCTCCCGTACCGGCTGGCCACCACCGAGACGTCGTACGCCCAGGACCCGGGCACCGCAACCGATCTGGAGATGACCGGCCAGACCCTGACCGACTACTCCGCACCCGTGGCCGGTGATACCGACGGGTGGTCGCGGAGCCTGCCGGGAAAGATCATCACCGACGTCGACCTGGATGGCTTCAACAGCGCCGGGGACATCGTCAAGATCACCCGCTACGACGCCGAAGGCAAGGTTGTCGAGACCCGGCAACCGAAGTCGAATGGAGCCGACGCCGGCACCACCAAGACCGTCTACTACACGACCGCCGCCAACACCAGCTTCCCGGAGTGCGGCGGCAAGCCGCAGTGGGCGGGCCTGGTCTGCAAGACCTACCCCGCCGCCGCGCCCAGCTCCGGCCCGACCCTGCCCTCGACAACCACATCCAACTTCACCTACCTGTTGTCGCCGAAGACCGTCACCGAGACCTCCGGGACCGTCACCCGCACCACGACCACGACCTACCTGCGCGATGGCCGCACCGAGACCACCGCAACCACCGTCAGCGGCCTGACCGGGTCGACGCCGAACACCAAGAAGACCACCACTTACGACCCCACCAGCGGCCAGCCGACCGTAGTGACCGCGACCAACGCCGACACCACCGTCGCCGGCACCATCACCACCGGCTACGACACCTGGGGCCGCCAAACCAGCTACCAACCCTCCGGCGACGCGGCCACCACCACCGTCTACAACGCCGCCGGTGACGTCGCATCGGTGACCGACCCGAATGGCACCACCAGCTACACCTACGACGGCACTGACGCAGCAGGCAAAACCGAACACCGCGGCCAGGTCACCAAGGTCGACGTCACCACCGCCGGCTCCACCTGGACCTCCACCGGCGCCTACGACTCCGACGGCTCCCTGATCGTCCAGAAACTGCCCGGCGGGGTCACCCAGTACAACGACATCGACAACACCGGCGAACCCACCGGCCTGCGCTACACCGGCCAAGTCACCACCACCAACCCCGACGGCTCCATCACAGTCGACCCCAACGGACCTTGGCTGTCCTGGTCCCTCGAGAACGACGTCAGCGGCCGCGTGACCCATGAGTGGACCCCCGACGGCAACGCCTTTACCACCGCGACCGGCGGCGCGATCCCGTACGACCGGCACTACACCTACGACAACGCCGGCCGCCTCACCCAAGTCAACGACCGCACCGCGGCAACCTCCGGCGTCGACATCACCGACCCGGCCCAGGCCCCAGCCTGCGTCACCCGCACCTACGGCTTCGACGCCAACGACAACCGCGTCACCAAAGCCACCGCCCCGGCCGCGGCCGACGGCTCCTGCGCCACCAGCGGCGCCACCACAGTGACCCGCGCCTTCGACACCGCAGACCGCCCAGCCACGGGCGCGAATGGCGTAGGCACCTACTCCTATGACGCCCTCGGCCGCACCACTGCCCTGCCGGCGTCGGACGCGCCCCATCCGATCGACGGTGACATCGCGTTGTCGTACTACGACAACAACCTCGCGCGCTCGATCGCCCAGGCCGGCACCACAACCAGCTTCACCCTCGACGCACTCGACCGCCGCGCCACGGAAACTGTGACCAATGGCTCGGGGTCGACCGACACTGTTCGCCACTACACCGACGCCTCTGACAACCCCACCTGGGTCAGCCGAGGCGCAACCATCGAGCGGTACGCCGAACTCATTGGCAGCGACCTCGCCCTCACCGTCGACCAGGCCGGATCCGCCGACCTCACGGTCGCCAACCCACACGGCGACGTCGTTACGACAATTGTCCTCCCACCCGGCGTCGCAGTAGCAGAAGGCATCGACGGTTGGAACAACTACGATGAGTACGGAAACGTCACAAACGCAAATGCCAGTACAGGGCTCGTCAATTACGGATGGGTTGGCGGCAAGCAGCGTGCCACGTCGACCTCTGGCCTCACCCTCATGGGGGTACGCCTATACAACCCGGCGACCGGTCTGTTCCTGTCAATGGATCCGGTCCGCGGCGGCGGCGCAAATGGATACGCCTACCCGACAGATCCGGTAAACGCCTACGATCTGGACGGAAACCTGTGGTGGTTCGCCGCCATCGCCATTGGCATCGGCGTCCGAATCGCGGCGCGAGCGGCAGTGCGCGCCTGCGTTCGGTACTGCTGGCGTGCGGCAAAATGGGGTGGCAAGAAGGCCTGGAAGGGCGCCAAGTGGTTCGGGAAGAAGTCCTGGAGCCTCGGAAAGAAGGCGTACACCCACGTCCGGCGCGGCTACGAGTTCAAGCTGAACAACAACTGGCGTATTGCTCCTTGGGGCAATCGCAAGGGCAAGCATTGGTACAACTATATCCCGCACTATCATCACCGTCGCGTGGACGGCGGTGGAAACACTCCCCCTGGGGGCGGCATCGGCCGGCATCGTCCATGGGAGAGCAGCAAACACGACAAGAAGTGGTGGCATAGGTTCTGGTGACCAAGTACATACTTCGTGACTCTGGTGAGAACGTGTACGTCTTCCGGTCCGTCGAGGATCTCGATGGCTGGGTCGAGGCGATCGACGTGGCCGGCGGAGAGTACGTCGGCTGGGATGACTCGGGACAGCGCCTCGAGTTGATCCCGACCGACTCAGGCCATGTTCTCGTGAGGGGATCAGGACGTGATGAGACGCAGGTCCTGACGCGCACGCTGCGACAGTATGTCGAGAAGGTGAGTGAATACCACGAACAAGCGGTGCCAAACCACGCCCGATGGGCTGTCCAAGAATTGGTTGACTGGGTTGAGGCCGCCAACCGGGACTGAAGTCGATCCGCCGTGGCCTTGCCAGCAAGGCCTCGGCGCCCCTCACCATGGCACGGCAGTCCCGCACGCAACACCCCGGGCTTAACGGCGTCACACGAGGCTCTTCACAGTTGACTGTGTAGAGCGGGTGTGGCGCATCGTTGTCGTCGTAGGAGTCGAGGTCTTCCGACGATGAAGGTTCCTACACCTCATCCAAAAACCTCGACACGCCTGATGCCTTCTTCACCTGCCCAGACCTGCCTCCGTTGGGCAGCGCCACTGAATACGACAACCGCCGAACAAGTCACCTGCGCCGGTACCGGACCGAGGTCGAGGCCAACGCGCTCGCTGCAGATCTGGAGCTGCAGTACACCGTCCACGGACCGCGCGACCCTGCGAATGTTCGCCGCGTCGACCCACCGATCACAGTTGACGCCTGGACGCCGAGCGCCGGCCAGCTGGACGCCTGGGTCAATGAAGGAGGCCGCTGGCTCGGCCGCGTTCGACGCGCCGATGGCCGGGTGGCCTTCATTGACCAGAACGACATCCGCCCAGCCCCCAGCCACGACGGTGTCGCGACCAACCGCGCGAACAACAGCGGCTGATGCCCGGTCCGCTGCGCGAGTCCGTCATCACTCTGGTCGGCGGACCCTGGGACCGGATGGTCTACTACGCCTCCGACTGGGAAGACACCCGCCGGGACGCGGAGAACATGGGCCGAACAGCCGACGAGTTCTGTGGCTGGCCGCTCGCGTACCGGCAGGAGTCTCCCGGCAGCACCCGCTGGATCTGGACCGCCGAAGACGGTTGGCCACGCAAACCGTCAGGTGCGGGCAGCTGAGGCTTTTGCCCTTGAGTATGGCCGAGCCGGAGTACGCCGGGGCCTGGATGTGGGGGACGGGTCGGTCGTGGCGGCATTACTTTCCGCACAAAGTCGAACTCGTTGAGTGATCAATCGAGTCGCCTGATTCGCTTATCACCCTCGCGGCGGACATGTGTAGAGGCCTTTACATAACAATTCGGTCACGCCGTGGATGTGCGTTTGTGAACAGGTCCCAGTGACGCCTTGTACCACCTGCGAATGCGCTCGGTGCTATAGCGAGCGCTTTCCCAGCGCGTCAACGCCTTCAAGGGCAGCTGTTGTGATGCAATTCACGAGATGTTGGATTTTGTTGGAAATGACTCAACGTTCTCGGCCGGATGCATGGCGTAATTACATCAGTGGAATCTGGGGTACGGGACTTGAAGGTCGCCGGGTGTACGGTCATCTCCGGAAAACGCGAAGACCCCGGTCGACGTGGTGCCGCCCGAGGTCTCGTTGCTGTCATTAGCCGTGACGCATCAGACCGTACTGGGTTCCACGGCTCCGTCTACACCAACCGGTAGATTCAGCGGGAATAGTTATTGCACTGTTATTCAATGCGATGCTCTTCCGGCTGCGTCGCCGAGGTTCTCGCGCACGTCGCAAGAACCTATGGAGGTGTGATGGCCACTGGAACAGATGCCGGGCTTCTCGACAGCCCGCGCCCGCAGTCGGTGTACAAGCACGGGATCCTGGAGCAGCACGCGATCCGCTACGCCACGATGACCGCGAGCAGGCTCGACCCCAAGCGGGCGGTTCTGTTCGACGGATTCGCCGGCCGTGGCAGGTTCGACGGCGGCCAGGCCGCATCGGCAGAGCAGATGATGCTGGCCGCCCAGAAGATGAAGAAGAGCACCCAGATCGACATCTTCCTCGTCGAACGCAAGAAGGAGGACTACCTTCAGCTCGAGACCGTGGCCGACCAATACCGCGGCCAGGGCTTCGACATCGAGACTCGCTACGGGGACTGCGGGGACTACCTCGACGAGGTAGTGACCTACGCCAAGGGCGCGAGCCTGTTCCTCTTCCTCGACCCGTGCGGCGCGATGCTGCCGTTCGACACGCTGTCGGAGATCGTGAAGGGGCGGCCGAACTGGCCCCGGACCGAGTTCCTCATGAACTTCAACGCCGACCTCGTCCGCCGCGCCGGCGGGCAGTACAAGAAGGGCCAGCTTGACCAGCCGGGCATCGCCAGTCTGGACAAGGTCTGTGGCGGCGAGTGGTGGCGCGAGCTCGCCCTCCAGGCGCACATCGAGTCCGGTGAGAAGGACTGGGAGGCAGCGGCCGAGGCGGTCGCGGTGGAGTACGGGCGGCGGCTGACGAGGAACACCCCGTTCGGCTGGGTGGTCGCGCCCGTCCGGCGGCAGATGCATCACCAGCCGGTGTACTTCCTGATCTTCCTCACGATGGATCCGCACGGTCTGTGGGTCTTCGGTGCCGCCGCCGCCAAGGCGCGCCAGAAGTGGCTCGACTTCTTGGGGCCGGACCAGGAGACCCGCGACGGAATGCTGTTCGATGCGGTCGAGGAACAGTTCAAGTCGGAGCAGACGCAGGCGGCCGAGGAGATCACGGCCAACGTCCGGGAGTTGGTTGCCGACGGCAAGCCGAAGAAGGTGGTCGAGCACACGACGACGATCTTCGGTGATGTTTGGGGTGAGGCGCTGGAAAAGACGTTCAGCCTGGCGCTGCGGCAGCTCGTTGCCGCGGGCGAGGTCGAGTACGTCGAGAAGGGGAACAAGCCTCACCAGCACGTCATCCGCAAGGCCAGCTGAGGGGCGCTCCGATCGTCAGGCGGTCGCGAGCTGAGGCATCTCGTCCCACGTACGGCCCCCCAGCTCGCGACCGTTCGCCTTCGGCGTACGGCCGCCCCACTGCTTGAAGAAGAACGCGACGCCGGCAGCTCGGCACTGATCCCGAACATCGAGCGCCCAGGCTGGCTCGATCGGTCGAGCTCGACGCCCGGATTCCCCGCCCGCGATCAGCCAGTCGATGCGATCGAGATTCAGATTCGGTAGCGCACTGAGGAGAGGTTCGCAGGACAGGAAGCGGACGCTGGCCGGAGTGTCGCGCAGGTGATCGATTCGGCTGACAACCTCCGCGGACTCCACCGAGACACCCATCCACAGGTTGTGCGGCCACTCGAGCTTGTCGGCCAAACGCGCCATTCGATGCGATCGTTTCGTAAGTACTTGGTACGTGTGTTGCGGAGTCTCCCGGATGACGTCGAAGATGTCGCGGACGTACGAGACCGGAACCCGGGCGTGGAAAAGGTCGCTCATGGAGTTGACGAAGACGACCCTCGGACTACGCCACCTGTACGGCTGCCGCAACGCCGCGGGGTGCAACGCGACGCCGAACCCCGGTCCGGAGGTGCGCGGGTCCCCGTCCTGCTGGTACTTCTCGGCGCCCATCGCCTTCAGCCGCTTGGCCAGCGCAAGCGCATAGCAGTTATCGCAGCCGGCCGCGACGCGATCGCAACCCGTCACCGGATTCCAGGTCACTTCGGTCCACTCGATGGTGCTCCGGGTCGCCATAACTCACTCCCAAAATCGAATGTATGTTCGATAGCATGAATGCTAATCGCGACGCGCCTACTGTGCCAGCAAATCGCCGATCCCTGGTGCCCCACGCGGTGCATGAGTTCGATCGTTGTGCTGCGTACAGGGGATCCGTGGTCCGCATATGAAGTCACGCCGTAGGTCGCGTGAGATCCAGGATCCGGCGGTACGTGGAATCTCCGGGCGGCCTTCCGCCGAACTCAACCCCGAAGCCGGCATGTGCGGTCACGTGACGGGTGCGGCGGCGGTGGCCTCGGCCCGGAGATCCATCAACAGGATGCATCATCCTCGGAACGAGTGCGGCAAGTTATCCACAGAGGTGGCGGGCTGCGGCAGGCCGCTTAGGCGTGGTGCGGATCGTGGTGCGAACTGGCGTCAACTCATGTGGGACATGTAGCCGTGGTGCGAAGCAGGCGATGGCAAAGTCGCTGGTAGAGGCCAGATTCGCCGGTGTCGTTCCTCCTCGTAATGAGAAGGTCATCAGCCCGAGGTTCGACCATGGCACACACGGGTGGAGTCGACAGCGCCCGTCCGATTCGGCATCGGCTCGGGCACGGCGCCGTCAGACCCGATCCGCCGCCTCGAGGACGAACGCCGGGCGCCGCACAGGGCACACCGTGTCGCGGCGGCCCGCCACCCGGGTGGCTGAGCCGCTATTGTCCGGTCTATGGCGGTGCCTGACTACGAAACGTTGATGAGGCCGACCCTGGCGGCGCTGGCGGACGGTCAGCCTAAGACGCGGGGACAGCTCCGTGAGGCTGTCGCTCCGGTGGCGGGCGTGTTCGGCGAGGACCTCGAGCGAATGCTTCCGAGCGGTAAGGCGACGGTATTCGGCAGCCGAGTGGGGTGGGCACTGACATATATGTCTCAGGCCGGGCTTGTTAGCCGGCCAAAGCGCGGCGTGTACCTGATCACGGATCGGGGACGTCACGTACTCGATGGTCAACCTGACCGGGTGGATAACAAGGTCCTCGCACAGTTTCCAGAGTTCTTGGAGTTCAAGACCAGGCGGAATGACAAGGGCGAGCCTGTCGGCCTACAAGGCGACCCCCAGTCGACCACAGTGGCAGCGCTTTCTCCCACGGAAGCCATCGAGCGTCTGATCGCTGACGCGGACGACGCCATCGCAGCGGAGCTACTGGACCGTGTGCTTGCTCAAGCTCCGGCATTCCTGGAGAGGCTCTCGCTGCGCCTCCTGAAGGCGATGGGTTACGGCGGCAAGGAGGCATTGCTGACGCACACGGGCAAGCCGGGCGACGCCGGCCTCGACGGGATCATTCGCCAGGATGCGTTGGGCCTGGACCTGGTGGGCGTCCAAGCCAAGCGGTACGACAGGGACTCCTCGGTCCAGCGACCCGAAATGCAGGCGTTCGTCGGTGCCCTGCAAGGTGCTCAGACCAGTCGTGGTGTCTTCGTCACGACTGGCCGCTTCAGCGGCGGTGCTCGGCTCTTCGCTGAACAGGTCCCGCTTCGACTCGTCCTCATCGATGGCACTGAGTTGACCCGGCTTATGGTTCGCTACGGCGTCGGTGTAGCCGTCAAGGAGACGTTCCAACTCAAGTCCGTAGACGACGACTTCTTCGAGGACAGTGACCTTTAGCTCGTGCACTAGCTGTGGCTACGCTGTCAATGGCTCTGTCAATGAAGCCCGGTCATCTGGGGGCAGATCCGACAGTGGAGACAGCCGAGATTGCAGAGTTTCCGGCGGGAGACGTCCCGCCGTACGGCAACCCTCGCACTTGTAAAGCGGTGGTTAGGGGTTCGAGTCCCCTCACCGGCTCTTTGACCTGCGATGATAAGTAGCTGGTTATGGAACGCGGGGCGCGTATTCGAGGTTTTGCGCCGCACTGCGCACCGATTGACGTCGCTGCGCAGGCTTGATCACGACCGTTCGACGTGCTCGCTCAACGTCCCCAGGGACTGTCAAACGGACGGTGTAACTCGGGTTGAAGAGGGGTGGCAGGTGCAGCCCGCCAGCCCTGGCCTGTCCCACCAGTTGCTCGACCAACTGCTCGTCCAGACCATCCAGCCCCGGCTCGGGCTTCGGCTCCTCAGCGTGCTCCACGCCAGACATCATCTCGGTCATCAGATCTACTCCCACGATCGGCTCAGTCGGTGGACTCGCCTGGTGCATGGATCTGGCTGAGCTGGGTGCGGAGAGGAGGTAGTCGTCGTTGCTGCTGGAGACGGGAACCACCTGACCGGTTGCGGTGATCAACCGGGCCGTGACCGGTGCGACGAAGGTCGATGTGCCGGGAGCGTCCCTGTCCCAGCTCTTGAGATTCCAGCCGGGAGTGGCGGGCATCGCCGCCGCGATGCGGTTGGTCTCCTCGAGGCGCTTGAATCCCTCTTGCTCGACCGCGAGGACCAGCCTGTCGGTCTCGTGCTCATGAACTCGACGGTGCCGTCGCCGAGCCACTGATCGAATGCTTGAGGCAACGTTCGAGTGCAGGCGAGTCACCGATACCGCCATCTCCGGCACGCACCGCCTGCACGTCGCCGCGACTTTCTGACGGCAATCAGACGTCTCTGTGGAGAGCCGAGCGGCTGGCGTTCGGGCGTTGTACTCGCGGTTGCTCTGCCGCCGGACTCGATCCACGCGCGGCCGCGCCGCATGGTGGTGGCATGGCTGCTCGGATGCCGGCTCGTTCGGAGGCAGTGAAGGCTTGGTGCCCGCCCGTGAGACGCTCGCCGATCGTCGGCAGGGACGGGTTCGCCAGTAGGCGGTCCGGAATCGGTGTGCCTCGGTCGTGGTGCCAGCGCATCGCCGTACGGACCATCTCCTCGACCTGGGGGTGCAGGGGGCCGAGCCTCGGGTCTCGACCTTGGAGCAGGTGGAACGCGGTCTGCCGGAACAGGCGATCCTCGGATTCGGTCGGAGGCCGGTTCTGTTCGCGCTCGATCGCCTCGCCGGCACGTGGGTCGCTCGAGAGCTGGGTCGAACCCTCGGCCACATGGTTCTCGTGCAGGACACGACCAAGCCGGTCGACCACGTAGAGATCGTCGAAGACTGCGGTACGTTCGACCGCCGCGATGGTCTCCACGATCGGCTCGAAGAGGTACTGAGTGTCGGCGAGGGCAATCCATCTGCCCACGCCGTTGGCGTCTCGTCCTTGCTGATACCGGTTGGCGACGCCGAGGGTGCTGTCCGCCCTGCTCGTGGCGACGTAGACCGCACTTGTCCGGTAGTCGGCCTTCCAGCCCTCCGCCAGTTGCGCTGCGCTGACCTCGGTAACCAGGGGTGCGCTCATGATCACGTCGTACCCTCCCAGGCGCACCGGCTCGAGACAACGCCCGCCCAGGTCTCGCGGCAGAGACCCCCGCACCACATTGTCGCCGTTCAGCCCGGCCGCCCGCATGATCGCTGTGTAGCGCGGGTGGGCCGAGGGATTGTCGTCCAGGTCGTACACCGCGACGGTCTCCGGGCCGAGGATCGTCCGAATCTGGTCCTGAGCCGTCGTTTTCCCGGCGCCTGGCTGTCCGGCGAGTACGACGAAACGCGGCCGTTCGCCCACACCACGCGAGGGCTGTCGAGGAGGAAGAACCTCGGCAAGCCTGCGAGCGATGACCGCCTCAGCCTCAGCCGCTGTCAAAGTCGGATCAGTACTCATCTGCCGTTTGCTGTCACGTTGTCACCCGGGGCATCAAGTCAATGTACGCCGAAGTCCAGAGCCGTCCTTCAAAGCCGGCAGGGAAGCACAGATTACGCGACTGAAGCGGCCAGGCAAGGCTCGAGGGAGGGTCGCCATGATTGTGGGCACCACGCCGAGCATGCTCGCAGAGGTGCCAAGAGCAGATCGGCGGCGTGCAGTCGGTCTCACCGCAATGCTTCGGATGAGCCTTCTTGGGACTCTGGCGCACGCTGCACATGGCGCAGTGTGAATGGCGGGATCGTCGCGAGGAGCAGCACCACCAAGCGGGCAGCCGCCTGCTTGATTCTGCGTCGATCTCGACCGGACCAGCTTCGCCTTCGCGCTCGACCGCCGGAGCTGCTCTATCCGTCCGACACGCCCTAGAGCATGTCTGACAAATGTCGGGTCCAGGCGATGACTGCGTTGAGGACGGCGGCGGCGCGGTAGACGACGGCGAGTTTGTCGTAGCGGGTGG